>JAAYFZ010000050.1 GCA_012727965.1 Clostridiaceae bacterium | reverse complement strand
CTACGTGAGATCGGAATTCGCGAGCCGCTCTATTTAACAGCACTGCGTTATGCTGGTGTCGATATTACTGAGAGTATTAAGCCGCAGCATGTCGAGAGTCTGATGCTTGACCAGGCTTCAACACAGGATCCGGCTGCTGCGGATACTGAGAATGGACCTAAACCGCTGACTAATGCCGCCAGGCTGCAGGCCTGGGATATCAGTCTGCCGCCGACTCAGCCACTTGAACTTGACAATGTGCTGCTGGAAGCGGATAGTCTGGGATTCTACTATGATCAGGACCTGACACAACGCAAGGTAGTCAATGATATTTCTTTCAAAATATATGAGGGTGAAGCAGTCAGTCTGGTCGGACGCAATGGTGCCGGTAAATCAACGCTGGCTAAGCTGATTTGCGGTTTTGAAACCCCGCAGCAGGGCAAGCTGCTCTATGACGGGCGCGATATGAGCGGAGATTCGATTCGTGAGCGTGCTGAACGCATCGGCTATATTATGCAGAATCCCAATCAAATGATATCGCTGCCGATGATTTTCGATGAGGTCGCACTAGGTCTCAGGGTGCGTGGTATTGAAGAGGAAGAGGTTCGAGCAAGAGTTGAGGACACACTCAGAATCTGCGGACTTCATCCATTTCGCAATTGGCCGGTCAGTGCTCTCAGCTTCGGTCAGAAGAAGCGGCTGACTATCGCCTCGATCCTGGTGCTTAGACCGAAAATGATCATCCTCGATGAGCCGACTGCTGGCCAGGACTTCTACCATTATACTCAGATTATGGAATTTCTCAGGCAGCTGAACCAGGAGATGGGTCTCAGTATGCTAATGATCACGCATGATATGCATCTGATGCTTGAATATACAACAAGAGCCATTGTTATTGCTGATTCGGTCAAGCTGGCAGATGATACGCCGGCTAATGTGCTTACTGACGATAACTTGATTGAGGCATCAAGTCTAAAACGCACCTCGCTCTATGATCTGGCGATCCGCTGTGGACTCGATGATCCGCGCGGTTTTGTCCAGCGCTTCATCTACTATGACAGGGAGGTGAGAGCCGGTGACTAAAATGATGCTGTCATATATCGAGCGCTCTTCACCGATACATCGACTGAGCGGTGCGACCAAGTTTGTTGTTTTTTTCCTCTGGGCGATTCTGGCGATGACTACATATGATGCTCGCATTCTGTTGGTGATGGCGGCTTTTGGCATTACGGCTTTTGCCATTTCGGGTACGAAGATTTCTGAAGTCTCATTTATATTTAAGCTTTTGCTGGTTTTTATGGGTATCAATCTGCTTGCGATATATGCACTGGCACCAGAGCAGGGCGTAGAAATCTATGGTACGCGTAACCTGATCTGGGAGGGTATAGGCCGCTATACAGTTACCTGGGAGCAGCTCTATTATGAGACCAATATTTTTCTAAAATATGTTGTGGCAGTACCGATCGCGCTGCTGCTGATTGTGACGACTCATCCCAGCGAGTTCGCGTCTTCTCTTAATAAAATCGGTATCAATTACTCAATTGCCTATGCGATCAGTCTGACTTTGCGCTATGTTCCTGATATACAGCGAGATTATCAGGATATTTCCAAGGCTCAGCAGGCCCGTGGTATTGAACTTTCGCGTAAGGTGGCATGGTATAAGAGACTTAAGGGTTCAGTGGCAATTTTGATGCCTTTGGTTTTCTCTTCGCTTGAGCGTATAGATACGATCAGTAATGCTATGGAACTTCGCGGATTCGGTAAACATAAAAAAAGGACATGGTACTCAGGTAGGGCTTTTGCCAGGATCGATGCCATTGTATTAATCGCGACAGTCCTGTTATTCGCGTTGGGAATGTTCCTGACCTTCAGAACCGGCACACGCTTTCACAACCCTTTTGCCTGAATGGCAGAACAGCCTTCCCGGAGGTGATGAGGATGGCTTCTTTTCGACTAAGTGATGGTTTCCTGCTGGGCGCCGCGACGGCTGCTACGCAGATCGAGGGCGGCGACAGCAACAACAATTGGGCCGACTGGGCCAGCCGCGGGCTGATCAGCGACGGGTCGAGCCCGGTCAGGGCAAATGATCATTATATACGCTGGCGTGAGGATGTTGAGCTTATGAAATCCATGGGGCTCAAGGTTTATCGTATGGGCCTTGAGTGGAGCAGAATCGAGCCGGAGCAGGGACGCTTCGATGAAGCTGCTATGGCTCATTACCGCGAGGAAATAGAAGCGGTCATCGCTGCTGGCATGAAGCCGCTGCTGACACTGCATCATTTCAGCAATCCACTCTGGTTCGAGAAGATGGGCGCTTTTGAGCATGATGATAGTGTCGCTGTTTTTCTGCGCTTTGCAAAAGCCGTGATTCGTGGCCTGGGCGATATAGTGTCAGAGTATATTACGATCAATGAGCCGAATGTCTATGCGACTTTTGGCTATTTTTACGGGGCCTGGCCGCCAGGGCATAAATCATTTAAACGTGCGATGCGGGTAATGAGCCGCCTGGCGGAATGCCATATACGTGCATATGAGATGATTCATCAGGTGCGCTCAAATATGGGATATGATGATTCGAAGGTAAGCTTCGCTCATCATATGCGAGTGTTTGATCCGGCTTCGCCCGGTAATCCGATTCATAAAATCGCAGCCAAAATTACAGCCAGAATGTTTCAGGATATTGTCGATGCTGCCATGATGACTGGTGATTTCAAGCTGCCTTTGCGACGGCCGCGTGATATCGGTCGTGGGCGCTATTATGATTTTATCGGCATCAATTATTATACGCGTTCAACTGTTAAGAACTTCGGCGATGGTGTTGGAGCAGGCGTTCCGATAAATGATCTCGGTTGGGAGATCTACCCCGAGGGCCTTATACGCTGCGCAGACTCAATGTATAAAAAATACCAGGCGCCGATCTATATTACAGAAAATGGCACCTGCGACAATAATGATCGTTTCAGATCAAGGTACATATTTGAACATTTGCAGCAGATCGCAGCCAGCGACCTGCCGATCGAGCGCTACTACCACTGGTGCTTCTGCGATAATTTCGAATGGATCGAGGGCGAGAAGGCCCGGTTCGGTCTGGTGCATATTGATTTTGAAACGCAGAAGAGAACGCCTAAGCGCAGTGCCGAATTTTATAGACGTTTGATCGAGGAGCATGGTGTCGATGAAGAGCTGTATAGTGAATTTGCTGCCGATCAAGTATATTCGTTTAACTCAAGCAGCAGCGGGGGTGAATAATTATGAGTGTATTAGCAGGAGAGCTAAAATGGTGGCAGCAGGAGATCGTTTATCAGATCTACCCGCGCAGCTTCCAGGATAGTGATGGTGATGGTGTCGGCGATATCCGTGGTATCATCAGCCGTCTGGACTATCTCAGCAAGCTTGGTGTCGGCGTGTTGTGGTTATCGCCGGTATATAAGTCGCCTCAAGTAGATAATGGCTATGATATCAGTGATTATTGCGACATCCATGAGGAATACGGGACTATGGCAGATATGGATGAACTGATCGCCCAGGCCGCGGAACGTGGTATACGCGTGATCATGGATCTGGTTATCAATCATACATCTGATCAGCATCCCTGGTTTATTGAGAGCCGTGATCCCGCCAGTCCCAAGCGTGATTATTATATCTGGCGCGACGGGCGCGAAGGTGGCGGCAACCCAAATAACTGGACCAGTTTCTTCGGTGAGGATTGCTGGTTCTATGATGAAAAGAGTGGACAATATTATCTTCATCTCTTCGCAAAAGGTCAGCCTGATCTGAATTATCATAATCCGGCTGTGCTTGAGGAGATCAAGAGTATCATGCGCTTCTGGCTGGACCGCGGCATCGCGGGCTTCCGATGTGATGTAATCAATATCATTTTCAAAGATAGTCTCGAAGATGGACGACGCAGGCTGATACTGACCGGCAGTGAGCATTATATTTCGCGTCCGGGCACACATGAAATTCTGCAGAAACTGCGTTCAGAGGTGCTGGATAATTATGACTGCTTCACCGTTGGTGAGACGGTTTTTGTTACGCCGAAGATGGGTCAGGACCTATGTGATCCGGAGCGGCGTGAGCTGGATATGATTTTTTCCTTCGAACATATGGAGACGGACCAGTTCATCGTCAAATGGTTTAAACGCCGCTTCCACGCCGGCCGTTTTGGCAAGGTGATCGAGCGCTGGCAGCAGGCTGTCTATTGGCCGGCCGTCTATTTAGAGAATCATGATCAGCCCAGAAGCGTCTCTCGCTTCGCTGACGATCAGCTCTATTGGCGTGAATCAGCAAAAATGCTGGCTGTTCTGCTGCTGACACAGCGTGGCACGCCTTTTATGTTTCAGGGCGAAGAGATCGGCATGACCAATTTCGATTTCAACTCGCTTGAACAGCTTCAGGATGTTGAGTCGCATAATATTGACCGTCTGCTCAGACGTTTCCATGTGCCGGCCGGGATACGCTGGCGCATGCTAAAACGCACCAGTCGCGACAATGCCCGCACTCCGGTTCAATGGAGCCGCGAAGCGGGTGCTGGATTTACGAGCGGCAAACCCTGGCTTGGCATCAACAAAAATCATAATAAGATAAACGTCGCTGCTCAGGAGCAGGATGAGGAGTCCGTGCTTAATTTCTATCGCTGTTTGATTGGCCTGCGCAAGCAGCGTGAAGTATTGATTGCCGGCGATTTTAAGCTAATAGAAGCTAAACGCAGCCGTATTGTCTATGAGCGCAGCCTTGGTCATGAGCGCATGTTGATTATCCTCAGCTTCTCGGATAAGCCACAACGCATTTCCTATCGCGGCGACATGATCGTATCGAACTATGATAGACAAACCTTCGACGGCAAGTTATCGCCCTATGAGGCCGCTATACTTGAAATAATCATGTAGAGAGGAAATTTTTGAAATGATAAATGTGACACAAAATGTGTTCTATTTGCATGGCAAAGGTATCAGCTATATTATGCGTAAAACCGCTCATGGTCACCTTGAACATGTCTGGTTTGGTGAGAGGATGCCGGATCAATGTCCGATAGACTCACTTGTTCTCAAGCGCACTGTAATTGCCGGAGGCACTGTCACCTATGATGAGAGTGACGAGTGCTATAGTCTAGATCTGCTGCCGCTTGAATGGAGTTCAGCGGGAAAAGGTGACTATAGAGCCGCACCTTATGAAATGGTCATGCCTGATGGCAGCAGGGTTAGTGATTTTGTTTTTGAATCGGCGGAGTCAGGTAGGGGAATCGTACCCCTCGAAGGTATGCCGCAGGCGCATCCAGTTGCGGAGTCGGAACATGAACCTGAGCATCTGATCATTACGCTGCGCGAGCGCTGTTTCGATATCAGAGTCAAGCTGATTTATACCGTCTTTTGCCAGAGTGATGTAATCACCAGACGTGTGGAAATACATAATGTCAGTGATAGTGTTGTTTTGGTTAATAAGCTGATGAGCTTCATGCTCGATCTGCCGGATCGCCGCTTCAGCCTGACGACTCTGCATGGCGGCTGGATCAGGGAGGGGCAGCGGCAGGCGATTGAACTGCCCGTTGGAGTTGTATCGACCGGGAGCACTACCGGCAATTCGAGTCATCGTCACAATCCTGCTTTTGCGCTATCCGAGCAGTCGGCAGATGAGATGAAGGGTCGGGTCTACGGTTTCAATCTGGTCTATAGCGGTAATCATGTTAAATTTGTTGAGAAGAGTGAGTATGGACTTGTGCGGATTATGGCAGGCATTAACCCTGAGGGTTTTTCCTGGCGGCTTGAGCCTGGCTGTGTACTGGCGGCGCCGGAGGCTGTGATGACTTACAGCACAGAGGGGTTCAACGGCATGAGCCACAATATGCACAGCTTCGTTCATGATCATATTATCCCGCCAGCCTGGCGTGGCCGTGAAAGACCGATCCTGGCTAATAGCTGGGAGGCTTATTACTTCAAGTTTGATCAGAGTAAACTTCTGCGTCTGGCTAAGAAAGCGGCTGATCTTGGTATCGAGCTGCTGGTGCTTGATGATGGCTGGTTCGGCAAGAGAAATGATGATCATTCCGGACTCGGCGATTATACTGTCAATAAGAAAAAACTGCCTCAGGGTTTGAGCGGGTTGGCTGCGAAAATTGAGAATATGGGTCTGAAATTCGGTCTCTGGTTTGAGCCGGAGATGATCAGTCCTGATAGTGATCTCTATCGGGAGCATCCTGAATATGCTGTGCAGGTACCGGGCCGCGAGCCTTCACAGGGCAGACATCAGCTTGTACTTGATCTCTGCCGGGAAGAGGTGCGTGACTATATTGTCGAGTCAGTCGGCAGGATCCTGGATGAAGTGCCGATCAGTTATGTGAAATGGGATATGAATCGCCATATGAGTGATGTTTTCTCTAAGACCCTGTCCGGGGATTCAGCGTCTGTTGACGGTAATAACAGGCAAGGTGAATTCTTTCACCGGTATATTATTGGTCTTTATGATGTGCTTGGCAGAATATTCAGACCGCGGCCTGAAGTCTTGCTGGAGAGCTGTGCCAGCGGCGGCAATCGTTTCGATTTAGGCATGCTCTGTTATTCGCCGCAGATCTGGACCTCTGACAATATTGATCCGATCGAGAGACTGACTATACAAGGTGGCATGAGCTTGTTCTATCCGCTCTCGACAATGGGTTCGCATGTTGCTGATTCACCTCATTCGCAAACACTGCGTAAAACCAGTCTGGCGACACGCTTCCATCTGGCGGCCTTCGGTTGTCTTGGTTATGAGTTTAATCTGAATTTCCTGGATCGGTTGCAGCGCAGGGAAATTAGAGAGCAAATAGAGTTTTACAAGAAGCATCGCCACACTCTTCAGTTCGGGCGCTTCTATCGTCTGCCGGCACTGAAGGATAATAAGATCCACTGGCAGGTGGTAGCTGCTGATAAGAAGGAGTCACTTGCCGGATTTTATCAGACCTGGCAGCGGGCTGCTGAGGGTTTTGACCTGCTGCCTCTGACCGGCCTGGAGCCGGATCAGCAGTATAAATTATCGACCAGACCTCTGCAGCTGGAGCTTGAACGCTTCGGCAATTTGATCAATCATTTGCTGCCGGTGCAGATCAGGTCGACTAATCCGCTGCTTAGATTGACCGGTAAATTTTATACACTGCCTGACAGCGCCGAGAGCTACGAGATTTCCGGACAGCAGCTGCAGGCAGGAGTTATGCTCAATACTCATTTCAGCGGTACAGGATATAATAGCAATGTCAGGATGCTGGGCGATTTCGGATCGCATATGTATCTAATAGAAGCTGTGGAGGATATAAAATGAATCATTCTGCTGACACAAGAAACAGGATTACCTTCGGACTTGGTACGATCGGCCGCGATATGCTGTACAGTCTTGTCAGCATGTATCTTATCTTCTACCTGACAGATATTCTGCATACAGATAGCAAGACTCTGTGGTGGTTGACGGGCATTATCCTGTTCGCGAGAGTTTTCGATGCTCTAAATGATCCGATCATGGGTACGATCGTCGACAATACGCGCAGCCGCTTCGGTAAGTTTAAGCCTTGGATCCTGATTGGAGCCTTGCTCTCAGGTTTGTTTACGATTTTGCTGTTTACAGACATGGAGTTAAGCGGCAGTTCATACGCGATTGCTTTTGCCATCATATATGTTG
>JAAYFZ010000049.1 GCA_012727965.1 Clostridiaceae bacterium | reverse complement strand
GCTTGTCATTGAGAGTCGGATTTTTCTGCTTGATCTCTTCGGCAAGAACAATTTCTTCCACCTCAAGCTCAGTCAAAACATTCAACAACACATCGGCAAAAGAAGGCAAGCCCGGTTGCACAGCTAGGTCTATTCTTTCTGAACTATCTGGAATTGGCAGCCCGGCATCGCCTATTGCCAGACTATCAGTATGACCCATCGAAGCGATAACTGCTGCTATTCGCGAATTGATTATTGCTGATTTTTTCATTTGCTATTAGAACCTTTCCGATTATTGATGCATTAAATTATAGATATATAAGTCATCTATACAAATCAGACAACTGCTGCAGCATACTTCATGACACTCTCTTCAGTCGCTTCATTTCTATTAAGAACACCAGTAAGCTTACCTTCGTGCATAACAGCAATTCTGTCACTTAGAGCTAACAGCTCAGGTAATTCAGAAGAAACGATTATAATACCGATCCCTTGACTTGCGATTTCTCTAAGTATTTGATAGACCTCTGCTTTTGCACCAACATCGATACCTCTGGTAGGCTCATCACAGAGCAAAATCTTCGGATTATTACTGATCCATCTTGCTATGATAACCTTCTGCTGATTACCTCCGGATAAGGTAAGAATAGGATTCTTAACATTACCGGCCTTGATCTTATACTTATCAACCATTTCAGTCATTTTATTATCAGCTGCAGTGCTGTTAATAAGAATGCCCTTGAGCAATTGATTGATGATAACGACCTGAGCATTTTGCTGAATACTCATGGTCTCGATCAAAGCATCATCTTTTCTGCTTTCGGGAATGAGTCCAATACCATTCTTGATGGCATCTCGTGGGCTCTTGATATTTACCTTCTCATTTTCAATGAAAATTTCGCCTGAGTCAGCTTTGTTGAAGCCAAAAAGCGACATCATGACCTCTGATCTACCAGCACCAACAAAACCGCCGAAACCAAGGATCTCGCCTTTTTTCAGGTCAAAACTAATATTCTCAAACTCACCTTTTCTAGTGAGATTTTCAACTCTAAGCAGAGTCTCACCAGTCGAAAAGCTCTTGATATTCATTTCCTTTTTTATGTCTCTGCCAACCATCAGGTTAACAATATTATCGATTGACAGATTACTTACTTTTTCTGTAGTAACATACTGTCCATCTCTTAAGACTGTTACAGTATCGCCAATTTCAATTACTTCTTCCAGGCGATGACTGATATAAATAATCGTTGTCTGATGCTTCTGCTTGAGCTCACGAATTATATCAAATATAATTGTCCGCTGATCATTTGTCAGCGCAGCAGTTGGTTCATCCAGTATCAGAATCCTTGGCTGAAAATATACGGCCTTTGCAATCTGCACGATTGATTGTTCAGCAATACTAAGATCACCTACAAGATCATCAGGATGGCAATTTAACTTAAACTTTTTCAGCAGTTTTTCAGTCTCCGAAAACATAAATTTTTCATTGACGAATATACCTTTTGTACTAAGACTTGAGCCCATGAAAACATTATGAGCAATACTCATGTTTTCACATAGAGGAACTTCCTGATGAACTACAG
>JAAYFZ010000048.1 GCA_012727965.1 Clostridiaceae bacterium | reverse complement strand
CCGCTGCGGCTCATCAGCAACCTGCCCGTTTACACGTTGATGAGCATAGGCTTTTATCAGTTCAGGCAGAAGCTGAGGCGGTAGATTGTCGATACAGAAATAACCCATATCCTCAAGGTAGTTCAGAGCCATACTTTTTCCTGCTCCGGACATGCCCGTCAAAACAACAACTTCCATACTATTCTCCTTATATCAAATAGAATGACAGCCTGTAAGAACAGACAAATCGTCACTCCAGTCGCCAGCGAAACGAACCTCAGGCTCAAGAAGAACTCCCGTTTCGTTATATACGGTCCTCTGTACATGGCAAAACACTGCCAGAACATCGGACGCACTAGCGCCGCCTTGATTAATTATGAAGCCAGCATGCTTCTCAGATATTCCAGCACCGCCATGTGAATAACCCTTCAGTCCACAGTCAGATATCAGCTTGCCGGCATAATATCCGACCGGTCTTTTAAAAGCACTGCCTGCACTTGGTTTTTCAAGCGGCTGACTGGCACGTCTTCTAGCAGCCAGATCCGCCATTTTGGCAATTATGTCATTATAAATGCCTGGACTAAGACTGAAGGCAGAACGTACTATTACCTTGGAACTGCCGGTAAAAAAGCTGCTGCGATAGCCAAAATCATGTTTATCTGCCAATAGTGTCTTGAGTTCATTGTTCTCATCCAAATATTCGGTCCATATCAAGGCATCTGCCAAACAGCCATCATAGGCACCGGCATTCATCATAACCCCGCCACCGACTGCTCCAGGTATTCCAGAAGCAAATTCAAGACCACACAAGGAATAATTAGCAGCGGCTCCCGCCAGAGCTGCCAGACTGGCCCCGGCATCAGCAATAAGCGTGTCGCCAGCTCGATCGATCTTGCTCATTTGCTCAGATATCATGACAGTCAGACCTCTGATTCCTTGGTCTGAAACAACGACATTCGAACCACGACCTAGCAACGTAACCTGAATCTTGTTCTTGTCTGCAAAAGCAAGCGCCAAACGCAGTTCTTCAATACCTGCGGGCAAAAAAAGGCAGTCCGCAGGACCGCCCAGACGGAAGGTAGTATATTCTGACATCTTCTCATTTTCTCTCAGCCTGTCACCAGCTTCTGGAAATAGTGCTGAAAGCTCTGCAAAAACATCCATGCTCATATCATATCAAGTCCAGAATAACCTGTCCGTCAAAGCTTTTGCCGCGTTATATCCCATTGATTTCTGACGGAAATTGATAGCGGCTACTTCGACAATGACAGCCAGATTCCTACCGGGTCTTACCGGAATAGTTATAGAGGGAACATCTATACCGAGGATATCTGTTGATTCTTCATTGAGGCCCAGTCTCTCATATGTTTTCTTCTCATCCCAGAGCTCAAGATTGATTACGAAATTTATGTTTTCCTGCATTTTAACTGAAGATACACCATATAGCTCTTTGACATCTAATATGCCAATGCCTCTGATCTCGATCAGATGACGGATGATATCGGGAGCCCTGCCCAGCAAGGTTGTGTCCGACACCCTTCTGACTTCAACAACATCATCAGCTATCAGGCGATGACCGCGCTTAACGATCTCAAGAGCTGTTTCCGATTTACCTACACCGCTCTCACCAAGAATAAGAATACCCTCGCCATAGACTTCTACCAGAACGCCGTGCAGTGATGATCTAGGCGCCAGCTCTACATTTAGATATTTTACAAGACCACTGACGAATGATGCTGTAGTTTCGCCTGTACGCAATACAGGAACTGAATACTTACGTGCACATGTCAATAATTCGGGAAAAGCCACATGATGTCTTGTTAATATCAAACAGGGGATTCCCTTCGCAAACAAGGCGTCGATACGTAGCTCCTTGTCCTTACTCTCTAGTCTCTCGAGAAAAGCGGTCTCCATATTGCCCAGCACCTGAATACGGTCCGGACCAAAATGATCGAAATAACCGGCTAACTGTAATCCTGGCCGGGTTACATCCGCTACAGATATCATAATGTCATCGAGATTATCAAACTCAACGATTATTTCAAGATCAAACTCTTTTACTATACTCTGTAATGATACTGGCGGCATAATAAATCTCCTTATCATTTTAAGGTTATTGTCAGGCGACTGCCAAGACATGTCCAGGCTGTCAGCTATGGCTTATTATAGCTCATAGGCATGCTCCTGTCATGATTTCTAACTGTCAAAACGAAAAAAACCGGGTTTAAAACCCGGTTTGGAGCGGGATACGAGATTCGAACTCGCGACTTTCACCTTGGCAAGGTGACACTCTACCACTGAGTTAATCCCGCAAACGCAAGTGCTATTATATTAAATAAGGAATTTACTGTCAAGCACTCGCTTATTGTAAAAGCTTCATTTATGACATCATATCGCGATCAGCCATAGGGAACATTGGATGCACAAGACCATCCATATTGCCACCTAGTTTCTTGATTGCAGAGGCCATCTCCTGAAACAGAGCAGGTGCAACAGCTGGAAGCCGATCTTCCAGATAGCTGCGCAAAACTCTTATTCCACGCGGATCACCATAATCACCGATGCAAGCTGCAGCGATCAAAGGGTTCTCCATTTTTCTAAAGGACTTGCGAAGCACAGAAAATATTTCATCCTGCTTATGTGTCTGTCCAATTGCCGCCAGTGTCATCATCAGATATTCATGACCCAACTGCTTGGCAGGATCCTGACTGATAAGTTCTTCTGTCTTCTCAATGATAATTCTGACAGCAGATGGTCCCATATTAATAAGATAGAGGCCTACTGCCTCTGCAACCCTGTCATCCGGTCTGATCATATTCACAAATTTGCTGATTATTAAGTCAGTCGTATCTTCAGCCTGCCACTGACCAAGCACTTTCAACAATGAACAGCACACTTGCTGGTTGCGGTTTTTCTGCTCGTCGAATGCTTCTGTCTGATCGTCCTGCCAGGTCCAGTCTGTATCGAGGCAAATCGAACGCAGCTTATCCCTAACATTCTGACCCGCCTCAAAAAGCCTGATCAGAATCCGACGCGGCATTGCATCATCACATATGATCGCTGCATGCAGAGCAAGAGAAATCAGCTGCTCATCATCATTCAGACCAGCGAGCCAAT
>JAAYFZ010000047.1 GCA_012727965.1 Clostridiaceae bacterium | reverse complement strand
GCACATGTCGGCCACGAATTCAAATCAACCTGGGACGCCGCCGTCCTCATGCTCTGGGACGACCAGGAGAAAAACGCCAAGCTCTGCTTCGAGAAATCCGACTTCGGTACAAAAGCGATAGTCAGTGTCGTCACAAACGGTGTATCCGATGACGCCAACGGCGTCAACTATAACTGGAACAATGTCTGGCTCCAAATCACCAGACAAGGCAATATTTTCGCTCTCCACTATGGCCCCGACGGCAAAAACTGGAACATGGTCCGCCTCTTCCGCCTCGACGCCAATAAGACCATCAAAATCGGCATGGAAGCCCAATGCCCAGCCGGCGAAGAATCCAAAATCTACTTCTATCACTTCAACATCGACAATACACCGGTAAAAGACCTACGCGCCGGCGTCTAATTACTATCCAGGCACAACAAAAGAGATTCTCAAAAAGAGCAAAAAGGACAGAAGTCCGATTTGCTCCTTTTTTATAGGCGCCGGTGGTGGCGGCGTCTAATTACTCCACGAATCGCTCTATCGCTGAATTGTCGAGATCGAAGATTGATTCAGCATGGCGCTTGTAAGTCTCGGACATGTTGCGTAGGGCATCGACATGATCATGCATGGCCATCTGATAACGATCGCGCATAAGTCTGATCTGCTCATTACGATTCTTAATTTGAAGAGCTTTGTCATCCGCCTCGGCATCGAGATTTGACAGCAGTTGATCAATCTTTTCATTTTTCAGCTGCAGCTCGGCACGAAGCTCGTTCGTTTTACTCTCCACAGCTGCTAGCTCTTCGCTATGCTTATAATCACTATTTTCAAGCTCAACCTGAAGCTTCTCAATTGTCGCCTTTGACTCATTTTCCAGTTTTTCGTAAGCTGCCTTTGACTCGCTCTGCAGCTTCTCGTAGGCTGCCTTTGATTCGTTCTGCAGCTTATCATTATCGGCCGACAAATCCCGAACCTCTAGCTTAAGTTGTTCTACAACCTGCTTTTGCTCGACCAGCAGAGCTGCAGATTCTCGCAGCTTCTCGTTCTCGGCGGCGAGGGCGGAAGCCTGTTTTCTGAGATCGTCTACTGAGTCGATCTCCGCTGACAGCTCATAGGTTAATATCGATAGCTGATCATTTTTAGCGGCCAGTTCGTCACGCTCGCGTGAAACTGAAAGCAAGCTTAGACGCTGCTCCTCGAAACGTTCCTGATAAGACTCCTGCATATTGGCAAAAGCATTCTGCATCGCCTCGACAGACTGCTCGACGTCTTTTGCCTTATACATGCCGGCTACTTTTTTCGGCTTAGACCAGCTAAATAAGCTCTCGCCGTAATTGTTAAGAAAATCTTCCTGTTTTGCCATTGTAAAATCCTCCTGTGTCAGTGCTTATAATTGATTCACTACTAAATGGTGCTTCACTTGTTATGTGCTTCTATCCTAAAACTCGATTGCCAGTACATCACCGGGTTGAATCCCGAATAGTCTTGCCTGTCCGGCATTGACCTCGAGCGCATAATGCGCTTTGTTATATGAGCTGCTGATATGACCTGGTTCCAGAGTATGTATGCCTAGAACCTCTCCTTGCCGACTAAGAAACAGTACATCGATCGCGTACTTCATGTGAAACCCGTGCACCTGTTTGCATGGCCAGATCAGAAGTCCTGCTTGGGGATCAAGTTGTTTTGTCGCTAGCAGGCCGACCATGCGACGCCAGAAATTGCTGGCGGCTTTTACCTCAGACCAGACGAGCCTGCTTCCTTGATAGATTTTCACAGTCTCAAACCTCCAATGTTATTTGCCCATCTCAGCGATTGCTGTGATTATCGTCGGGCCGAGCAAAATAATAAATATAACCGGGAAGATCAGCAGGATCATTGGCAGCAGGATCCTGACCGGAGCCTTCATGCCTTTTTCCTGAGCCGCTTGTTTGCGTGCGGTTCTAAGCTGCACGGCCTGCTGGCGCAGGACGTTTTTCATCGGTGTGCCATACTGTTCAGATTGAACGATAGCAGTTGCAAAAGTCTGCAGCTCTGTGACATTGGAGCGTTTGGCCAGGCCCTGCAGAGATTCGCGGCGCGGAACGCCCATATGCACTTCTCGATAAACTGTTGTCAGCTCGTCGATCAGCGGGCCATCGAAGCGTTCGATAACCTTGAGCAGCGCGGCATCGAATCCAAGACCTGCCTCGATGCTGACGCTCAGAACATCCATGACATTCGGCATCTGATTCTGTATGGCCATCTGCCTGCCACGGATACGGGACCGCAAATAGAAAACCGGCAGCGCAACTGCAAAAGTTATCGCTACTAGAAGCATCAGTAGCTGCATAGAAACGTCAGGAGTTACTTTTCCAGCTAGTATGGCACTGGCAAAAGTAATCGTGGCGGTCAGTACTAATCTTACGATCACAAATTCGCCGGCCGACAGTGAGATTCCGGCTTGACGCAGATCGTCGTCGAGCCTGGTATTTTGTTGTTTTTTAGTCTTGCCCTTTCGCGTACGTCGCTTCTTGAAAGCGCTCGCAATCATCTGGAAAAAAGGACGGATCAGTCTCTCCCAGAAGCTCTTATTAAGCTCATCATCCCAAAAACCAGGTTTGGAGTTCATCCAGCCAAGCTGAGTCTGTTTGACTTTTTCCCGCTGCAGCCTGTCGCCGCCGATTATTAAAATCAGCAGAAAAGTTAAGCCTGCGGAACTTATTATCAAAAAAGCCATTGTGTGCTCCTCATACTCATTACATCTTAGTCATCAGGTCAGATCCGTTTCGTCTTAGCAATTATGTCTTAGCTACTTTATCAGCCTAGTATTTAATGTCGACGATTTTTCTAATTAGCAGGTAACCTAGTATTTCCATACCACCTGCGACCATCAACATGATATTGCCAGATCTTGTGTTGAAAAAAGTCATCATGTAGTCGGGATTGATCAGTGCTAATATTCCGCCGATAATCAGTGGGATTGAGCCAATTATTACTCCGCTGCTTCGGCCTGTAGCCGTAATAACACGGATATCGTCTTTTACCTTGATTCCTGCATTTGATAGTTCATTTGCGATTGCGAGAGATACCGGATCTCTCGATTTTTTCTTCTTGCGGATTTTGACGGGCTGATCATTTTGCAGCTGCCCTATCTGATTATTTATCCTTGCTAATATTGTGATGCGGTCACGCATAATGATTCTGATAACTATAGACATAACGGCAAAAGCCAGTAGTCCGGTCGATATCGCTAATAAGTAAATCAAATCGCAAACTCTCCTCTCTTTGTTTTCTTATAAGGTATTACCCGGCGTGCCGGATAAACAATTGGTCTCGTCGCCTTTTGCCGGTATGGCCGCTTATCAGTTAAGTGCCGCCAAACCAGTCGTCGTGTACTGGTATACCGTTCATCCTGATTTTCTCTACACATTGCGGACGGATGCCTGTGCTGCGGAATTTGCCGCGGAAGCGACCGGTGCTATCCATCGAACCGTCAGTCTCGTAGACAAATATATCCTGCATAGTGACTGTGTCGCCCTCGAGACCTGTAATCTCGGTGATATTGGTAACCCGGCGAACACCGTCTCGCATTCGGGCCTGCTGGACAATGACGTCCACAGCAGAAACGATCTGGCTGCGTATGGCCATCAGTGGAAGATCCATGCCGGCCATCATGACCATCGTCTCGATACGTGCGATCGTATCGCGCGGCGTATTGGCATGAGTCGTGGTCAGTGAGCCATCATGTCCGGTGTTCATCGCCTGGAGCATATCAAGCGCCTCGCTCGACCTGACCTCACCGACAATGATACGATCCGGTCTCATACGCAGTGAATTTCGCACCAGATCGCGAATGGTGACCTGGCCGCGGCCTTCAGCATTTGGCGGCCTGCTCTCAAGAGTAATAACATGATCCTGAGAGAGCTGAATCTCGGCCGCGTCTTCTATGGTAACTATACGTTCGTCACTGGGGATAAATCCAGAAAGCACATTCAGCAGAGTCGTCTTGCCGCTGCCGGTACCGCCGGAAACAATTACGTTCAGACGACCGCGCACGCAAGCCTCCAGGAAGCTGACCATCTTAGGTGACAGCGATCCGAATTCGATCAGATTATCAGCGTTAAAAGGCTTCTTTGAGAATTTTCGAATTGTTAGTATCGGGCCGGACAGCGAGAGAGGCGGGATAATGACATTGACACGCGAACCGTCTTTGAGCCTGGCATCGACCATTGGACTTGATTCGTCGATATGTCTGCCGACAGATGAAACGATGCGGTCGATAATCGTCAATAGATGATTATTATCGCGAAAAAGTAGATCGACTTGCTCGATTTTGCCCTTTTTCTCAATATAAGTCTGCTCGATTCCGTTGACCATGACTTCTGTAACATCCTGATCAGATAATATACTTTCAAGTGGGCCAAGACCCATGATATCATCATAGATTTCCTGCGAAACTTTTGTTTTATCTGAACGGCTAAGCTCAGCTGCTTCAGCTTCAATGATTTCTTCGAGCTTATCGCGTACCTGAGCCTCGCTGGTCTCTTTATGATCATTTAGAGCCTCGATGGTCTTAAGCCTGATCCGCTCGCGGGCTCGGTTGAGCTGATCGGCAGCTAGCGTTGCCGCCGCGGTTTGAGCTGGCCTTTCACTTGTCTGGTCATGCTGAACGCCATCGCGTACTGATTCAATTCTGCTTAACAGACCCATATAGCTGCCACCTCCAAACTAAGTTTATTTGATGAATTCTAGAAGTAAAAAATGCATATATATGCGAGAAAACGACAATAATATTCTTGTAGATTCAGAGGATACGGTCAGAATTGATTCTCTTAAGGATGAAAAGAAGTATGATCTGCAGGTGAACAAACAATATTCTATGACAGATATACCCCTTGATACGTTGGCTAGCAACTTCAGAAATAATTATTTGAGAACAAACAAAGAGGAGTTGCTGAAATTCAATCTAATTGAACAAGAAGCCAACATGATTTATCCTACTAATGCTTTGCTAGCAATTACAGGATGTCTAAATAATGCTAAGATCAGGTGCAGTTATTGTTCTAGTGAGTGCCAAGACATAATTCTTGACAGTAAATTGTTCGAAGGCGACTTGATGATGCAAATCATGGCTGTTGAAGAATTTCTTGAGCTTTATATGCCTGTTCAAAAGAAGCCAATAATGAAACATACACTAATACGTCACTCGATACCAGCAGAAGCGATCAGAGAAGGCTTGCTAAACGCTGTTTTGCATCGAGATTATTCACTCAATGATGAAACTATTGAAGTCAAATTGAGTGATAAAGCATTGAAAATTATTTCCCCGGGGAATTTTCCGTTTGAAATCACTCGACAGGATGTTCACAAAGGTTACTCTTTTTGTAGAAATCCCAACATTGCAAGAATATGCAAAGAATTATGCGTGATCGATGACCTTGGCGGTGGAATAAATCGCATATTGTACTACACAAATAAATTCGGGCTTGTGAGACCAACTTGGGAGGAAAGGTACAACAGAGTCGAGCTGACGTTTTTTAGACTTGTTCAAGAAAAAGAATATCCATATGAAAAATATGACCTGTCTGATAATGAACAAACTGTAATAACATTTTTAGTAAACAATTCATATCGTGTATGTACCGAAGATGTAAAAAGAATTTGCCTTGTAAAAGAAAGAACCGCCAGAAAAACCCTAGCTGGTCTAGTTAGTAAAGAATGTGTTGAAAAAGTTTCAAAAGGACCGTACACGTTTTACAGAGCTATACGTCTAAGAAGACAGAATCTAATATAGTAGATATTGATTAAGACCTGTAAAATAACAATTCATCTGATTAGTCTCTCTCGATACCGTGCTGGCATACCGGATAGCTGCCGCATAGATGCCGGGTAATGCCGGATAAAAAACCGGCCGATCATAAGGTACCGCGCCAGCATGCCGGGTAGATGCCGGATAGATGCCGGATAACTACCTGATATAAATCGCCTCGATCTCGGCATAATCAACATAGCCCTGATGCGGCCGCTCAATTACAAGCTTGCCGGCAGCATCGACCGAGAAATGATAGAGATTATACTCGCCGTTTTCATAGGCATAATCGGTGCCGTTATCGCGATAATGCTGGTAAAAGGCGTCAACGTGGCCAATGGGACTTGAACTCACATGCTCACTCACGTCATCCTCAACCCCGGCACTGCCCATATGCTCACTCACGTCCTCACTTGTCCGCGCTTCATAAACCTCCACGATCAGCTTCAGCTCAGCGGCCGGGATTTCGCCGACATATTGCTGCAGCGGATACTTCGGCAGGATCGTGCCGGCACGGACATAAATCTGGCAGACATCGAGCGGCGCGTCGACGATAATGTGCTGACCGCCCTCGATAAGCTCATGCGTCCAGTAATCGTACCATGAGCCGGCTGGCAGGTAGACCAGCCTCTTGGTCGCACCTTGCTCGACGACGGGCGCGATCAGCAGGTTGCGGCCGAGCATAAACTCGTCATTTAGCTCACGTACATTTGGATCATTTTGCCAGTAGAGGACGAGCGGTGCCATCATCGGCAAACCCGTCAGTGAACACGAACGCGCGGCATCGTAGAAATAGGGCAGCAGCTGATAGCGTAGCTCGACATATTTGCGGAAAATATCGAGGACGGCCGGAGGCATCACCCACGGCTCCTGATTGGCTGAAAATTTAGCACAATGAGACCGGAAAAAAGGCGAGAAGCAGCCGACTTGGACCCAGCGTGCCATTAGTTCAGGTGTGACATCTGAGCCAAAACCGCCGACATCAGTCCCGGCGTAAGACATACCGCTCAAGCCCATGTTGCATAATTGGGGTATGGCCATTTGCAGATGCGCCCAGATACTGTGATTGTCACCGGTCCAGGCAATCGTATATTTCTGACTGCCGGCATAGCAGGCCCGCGTGATTACAAAAGGCCGCACATCACTATGACGACGCCAGCCACTGAAGGTGGCTTTTACCATGTTATGACCATAGGTGTTGTGCATCTCGGCATGAGTTGTGATACGCTCTTCGTCGGCAAAAACCAGATCATCGGGCAGAG
>JAAYFZ010000046.1 GCA_012727965.1 Clostridiaceae bacterium | reverse complement strand
TTTCACCTACAGGTATTCCTCAATATAATGGTAAACCGAAGAAGAAACACGGCTGTCTTAAGGGCTGCCTAATAAGTGTAATGGCAGTAGTTCTTATTATTGTCGGTATAGTATTATTATGGCCTGATGGTCCTCGTAACATTGAACTTGCCAGAGGGAAAACGATCGAAAAAACATCAGTAGATCAAGCTGGCGGAATTATAGATGCCGGTGAGATCAAGATTGATATCCCAGAGGATGCATTTGCCAAGAAAACAAGCTTTAAAATCAAAACAAGAGAGATAAAAGAGCATCATTTTGGTGATGCTTTTATTCCAATAACACCAGTTTTCAGTATAGACAACAATGACAGAAGATCGACAGAGCCGATGACAGTGACAATTCCAATCGATATCGAAGATGATGAGTTTGCTATGGCCTTCTATTACAACAAGGATGGCAGCCTTGAGCCTTTGCCGCTGATATATCAGGATAGTAGTCAAATTGTAGCAGCAACGACTCATTTCTCGGATATTGTTGCATCTAAGATAAGTATCGAAGAGCTGATGGCACTTGATATCGATACAGGATTCAGACCTGAGATCGATGACTGGTCTTTTGCCAATTATGGTTCGCAAATATCACCTGGTGGCCATTGTGCTGGCCAGAGTGTATCCATGGCCTATTATTATAATGAGCTCAAAGCAGCTGGTGATCCAGGTTTGCATGCTATATTTGATAACAATACGCAACAAGTTAAAACGCCGCAATTTGATCGTGATGATTCTCTGGGCATAAGACTCGCTAGTGTTATGCAGAAGGAAGGAGATTGGGATGGATATCATTTTGTATTTCTTCGTGAGCAGATCCATAGACAAAAATATGTCAGTGATAGACAAATGTATTATGCCTTCGCGTATTCAATGCATCTAACTGGTGAGCCACAGATGATGGGTATTTTTGTCCGTGAGGCCAACCCGGAAGAAGAAATTAAGCTAAGCGCTGGTCATGCGATTGTGATCTATAGAATTGCTCAAGGAACTATGTATGTTGCGGATCCGAATTTCCCGGGAAATGCCAATCTGACAATACCATTAAACGGAGAGGTACTGGGTCCTTATGTTTCTAAGACCTCTGCGAACAAGCCAGATAGACTATATAATTCATATTCGCTAATTGGCAAGACCGCAATATTCGATTACTCCAAAATGGCTGGTTTATTTTCTGAAATGAACAAATCAACTCAGGAATCCAAGATTGGGAATGGTCTTTTTGGAGGTACATCATATTCAATTATAGTCGACATAGATAAGAATGGTAATTATGTACTGGCAAAAAATCCTGAACTGGTTGTATTTGATGAAGAAACAAAAAATAAGATAAAAAACAAATACGAAACTGACCCGGATGCTCCTGCTGATTGGGATAAGCAGGATTATATGATTATTGTATTGTCTGCTGGTGCCTCTAATCAAGGACATGTCAGGCTATATAGTGGAACAACTGAGTTGGCTAGAAAACAGACACAATCAAACACAAACATGGTACTTTTTGTTCCCATTCGCGGAGGTGTAAATGATATAGGTATGGCCTTCTATGACCGCGGTACAGTCGTTATAGATGGTGATACCTATTATGATGATAATATAATTCATTTTCATAGGATCAAGGTCGAGAACGGAGAAGTTGACTTAACAGGAAACTGGGAGGGCACCTTCCAGTTCATTGATGCGGGCGGTCTCATGGATTACGCCCAATGGGTCGGTGAAATCATCGCAAAAGGCATGATGCAGGGATTGGCCCCGGCTTTTGGCGTTGATATGCCTTCGGATGAAGAAATAAGCCAGGCTGTCAGGAATAGTATTGAAGTAAATGAAGAAGCATTCGAACCATTCCCGATGACTGTAAATTTGAGCCGGATTGATAAGCAAAACTATGATGCAACAATAACGATTACAACGGATGTGGAGAGTATCTACGAAACGAGAGCCAAATACAGAGACGGCAAACTCTATTTTACAATGGTATTCGAGGATGGATCAGCTGCAGAGTTTACTATGAATCTCTATGACAACAATGTACTGGCAGGTGAGTTTGAGATCAAGCTGACTCTTTTTCAATCAGTTACCGGCGAGAGTATTCTCTATAGATAATAAAGCTCGAAGACATCCTGTTTATAGGGGTCTTCGAGCTTGTTAATATTTAAGTATCAGACTCTGAAGGTTAATTGGATAAGTCCTGGTGATTAATCGTCGTCATCGTCATCGTCATCGTCATCGTCATCGTCATCGTCG
>JAAYFZ010000045.1 GCA_012727965.1 Clostridiaceae bacterium | reverse complement strand
TACTCAGGATGAGCCATAGAGTTTGTGTCATGTGCGAAGGCAGACTGACCGGTATTATCTCATCAGCCGAAGCTACACAGGAATCGATCATGCATTACGCCACCATGCGTGAAGTACCGATCGTTGACGAAAGTAAAGCTATACATGATCAGGGGGAAATAAAATGAGCGCAAAAGCAATAAGCAGAAGCGGCAAAGTTAATGCCGACACCATGCAGAAGTTCCTGGCATTCAGTGGCCTTGTGCTTCTGTACGTCATCTTCTCAGTCATTACACCTAATTTTTTCTCACTTAATAATACGATCGATATCATGCGTGCTTCCGCTGTTCAGGGAGTTATGGCTCTTGGCGGTACCTTCGTAATCATTACTGGTGGTATCGATCTTTCGCTAGGTACTGTTATGACCTTCTCCTCAGTCATCATGGGAATCATGGTAGCTGATATGGGAGTTCCGGTCTGGCTGGGACTGATAGCCTGTGTACTAACTGGCGCTATCTGTGGTCTGGCAAATGGATTCTTCATAGCAAAAATGAAAATTCCACCGTTCATCGCCACACTCGGTATGATGATGATCACTCGTGGTCTCTCACTGGCAACTACTGGTGCCAATAATAAATATTTCACTGATTATCCGAACTTCCGTCTGATCGCCAATGGTTCAATAGTTGATTCAGCAATCAAGGCTATAAACCCAAATTGGTCTGTCCCAGTTCCGAATGCTGTTCTTATCCTGTTCGGCATGGCCATCCTTGGCCATCTGATCCTGACAAAAACTGTATTCGGCCGTTATACCTTTGCAATGGGCAGTAATGAGGAAGCAACAAGATTATCCGGTGTTAATACAGCAGCCTGGAAAATGGGCGTATATACACTTTGCGGTGCTTTTACCGGTGTTGCTGGTATCCTGATGGCTTCAAGACTTAATTCAGCCCAGGTTGCCCAGGGCGCAGGTATGGAGCTTGACGCTTTTGCCGCTGTCGTTATCGGCGGTACCTCAATGAGCGGTGGCGAAGGTACTATCCTCGGCACTATCATTGGTGCTCTGCTGATGAATGTTCTGCTCAACGGTCTTCGTATCTCGATGATCTCGCAGGAATGGCAGTGGGTCGCGACAGGCGTGATCGTTATCGGCGCGGTTTACATGGATATCGTCAGAAGACGCAAGCGCGGATAAGTTTTTATCCTATACCGATCTAGTTGGCGGAAACATCGATATATCAAAACAAACTGAAGTCCCGCAAATCAATATTGTGAGCTCCTCCCAAATTCCGACTGACTGTACTGTGGCCAGGTCAGCCAAGACGGACAAGAGGGGGTTCAGATAAATGTTAAACAAACGCAAACATGAAAATCTGAGGAGGTTCAAACATGAAAGCAAAAAGACTAATTGCAGTCATTATTACAATGGCAATGGCAATAGCACTGTTCGCCGGCTGCGGCGGCACTGAAACAACAACTACAGCTGCACCAGCAACAACTACTACAGCTGCCGATGGCGAAGAGACAACAACAGCTGCACCAGAAGAGACAACAACAGCTGATGACGGCGAGAAGCTTTATATCCCTGTTATTTCAAAAGGATTCCAGCACAAATTCTGGCAGGCTGTTAAGCAGGGTGCTGAAAAAGCAGCTGTCGAATTCAATGTAGATATCACCTTCGACGGCCCTCCGTCTGAGAAGGATGTAGACATTCAAGTTCAGATGCTTGATACTGCTATGAACAACAATCCTGCAGCTCTCTGTCTGGCAGCTCTTGATACACAGGCTGTTCTGCCGGCACTGGAAAAAGCTAAGGAACTAGGTATCCCTGTAATCGGTTTTGACTCAGGCGTTGATTCTGATATCATCGTTGGCACAGCAGCAACAGACAACAAGGCTGCTGCTGCAGAAGCAGGACATCAGCTCGCTAAACTGATCGGTGAAGAAGGCAAAGTCTTCGTACTCGTTCATGACCAGACATCACTGACAGGTATCCATCGTCGTGATGGTTTCCTCGAAGCTATGACAGAATATCCTAACATCGAAGTTCTTGAAACACAGTACGGTGATGGCGACCACGCCAAATCAACCGATCTGGCAAAAGCAGTTCTTAGCGCCAATCCTGACGTTAAGGGTATCTTCGGTGCTAACGAAGGTTCAATCGCTGGTTGTATCAATGCTGTTGTTGAGATGGATCTGAAGGGCAAAGTTCAGCTGGTCGGTTTCGACTCAGGTAAGATCTTGCTCGACGCTATCAAAGACGGCACAGTTGCCGGCGCAGTTTCACAGGATCCATATGCTATCGGTTATGAAGCAGTTAAGTCTGCTGTTATGGCCATCAATGGCGAAGAAGTTCCTGAAATGATCGACACTGGCTTCCGCTGGTACACAGCTGATGACCTCGAAGATCCAGAACTGCAGGTTATCCTGTACGAATAAGACATAAAATTCGAGTCATAATTCTGGCCAAATTAATTGAATCTTAGCTGCCTGGCAGCTTAAAAAGAAGGACTGCTGATGGAAGTGATTTCACAGCAGTCCTTTTTGTATTATCCTCTTCTCAGCATCGTATTAACGCGTCTGTACTCGCGCGGACTATATTCCATTTTTTGCTTAAATACACGCGAAAAATAGAACTCATCATCATAGCCCATGGCTGCAGCAATTTCTGAGATCGTGCGATTGGTCAGCAGAAGCTTGAGCGAGGCCTGTTGTATAAGTCGTCCCTGAATATATTGATTAAGAGTGATGCCATGCGACTGGCGAAACTTACGCCGCATCGTTTCATATGGCATTTCCAATGCTTCGCAAACACTGCGGGCAGACAGACGGGCAGACAGATTTTTCTCTACATAGGCATAGATATGGCGATACTCACCGGCCAGCAGCATGCGTGGTCCGAGATCGGGCAGCTCATCACGAATAAATGAAGCAATCGTTTCATAGGCGATGCCCTTGAGCGCCAGCAGATCAGGCAGCTGACCGCTCTGATACATGCTGAGAATCGAGCTTAGCTTGTCTTGTGCCAGCGGCAGCCGGAAACAGCGGTCAATTCCCTCTAAAATCTCAGAATTGGCATAACGCAGGGAGAAATGAAAATAGAATTTTTCGATCCGCTGTCTGGTGCGCAGATTGACCTTGGTATAAGGCGGTATCAAATACATAAATCCTGGCTCGAGCTCCATGCGGCCATCAGCTGTTTCCAGCCAGCCATGATCAGCGATCATATAATATATCCTGCCAAAAGGCGACATGACGTCAAATTGATTCCACTG
>JAAYFZ010000453.1 GCA_012727965.1 Clostridiaceae bacterium | reverse complement strand
GGGCTGCGAGAAATGTTAATGGGCATGTCATCATGTATGCAGACGAAGTTACTGAATCCATGCTACACGCTGTCGAAGAAACTAATCGCCGCCGGAGTGTACAGGAAGAATACAATCGTGTCCACGGTATTGTACCGCAGAGCATCGTGAAGGATGTTCGTGATGTAATTGATACATTAGCCGAGGTCGCTGAAGATGAGGGTCTAGATGAGAGCTTCATTGATGATGTTCTAGAAAACAGGCTTGGGCGCATGAAACGAAAAGAACTGGAGAAGCTATCTGTCAGCCTGGAAAAAGACATGAAGAAGGCTGCTGCTGCTCTTGCTTTTGAAGAGGCTGCGAGACTCAGAGATATGCTTGTTTCTGTAAAAGGAAGGTTAAACAGCGAGGACTGAACTATGCTATAATTTCTCTTAAGATCGGACATATATATTGGCATAACAATATTTGAAATCCGGATGTTTACTTAGACTTATGATTATATTATTACCGCAGCTTGCCTATATCGTTAATGCTGCGCAGCAATCGAGGAGGGTATATTATGTCATCAGCAATGAAACTATATCAGGAATGGCTGAGCAATGAAGCCTTTGACGAGAAAACGAGAGCTGAGCTTGCTGCAATTGCAGGCGATCAGTCTGAGATCGAGGATAGATTTTATACCAGTCTCAGTTTTGGTACGGCCGGACTTAGAGGTGTTCTCGGGGCCGGCACCAATAGAATGAATTTTTACACTGTAGCTGCCGCTGCGGATGCCTTTGCCCAGTATATCGTTTCTGAGGGTGATGATGCTAAAAAAAGAGGCATCGCTATATCATATGATTCGCGTAATTTTTCGCGTGAGTTCGCTGTGCTGACGGCAAGGATATTCACGGCTCATGGAGTTAAGGTTTACCTGTCAGATGAGCTTAGACCAGTGCCGCTGTTGTCTTTTGCAATCAGATACTATAAAACCTATGGCGGTGTTATGATCACAGCCAGTCATAATCCCGCACGTTATAATGGTTTCAAGGCCTATGGCGAGGACGGAGGTCAAATGCCGCCCGAAGCTGCCGATGTCATCGCAGATAATATGAATCGCAAACAGGATCTGCCGTCGCTGCTTGATATCCATGAAGAGGTTCTGGCCCGGCAGGGAGATCTCTGGCAGGATATAGGCGAAGATCTGGATCAGGCATATAATTCTATGCTTCTGAGTCTGGCAGTGCACCCTGAGGCAGTCAAGTCTCAGAAGGATCTCAAGATCGTATATACGCCGCTGCACGGTTCCGGCAATAAACCAGTCAGAAGAATTCTCGCTTCTATGGGCTTCAATAATGTACTGGTTGTTCCTGAACAGGAGCAGCCGGATGGCAATTTCCCTACTGTTTCTTACCCTAATCCTGAGGAGCGCGAAGCTCTCGATCTAGCTATCAAACTCGCTGCGTCTGAGGGTGCCGATCTGGTTATTGCTACGGATCCTGATGCTGATAGAACAGGTCTCTGCGTAAGAGATAGCGAGGGCAAATATCAGGTGCTTACAGGCAATCAGATTGGACTTCTGCTGATGGATTATATACTCAAGGGCAGACAGGAGACCGGCAGTCTGCCGGAAAAATCCTTCGTCGTCAACAGTATTGTTTCGACCAGACTCAGCCGCCGTGTTGCTGCTGCGTATGGTGTAGAGGCCTATGAAGTCCTGACTGGATTTAAATATATCGGCGAGATGATCAAACAGAAGGACGAGTTCGGCGATTGGCATTTCCAGTTCGGCTTCGAAGAGAGCTTCGGTTATTTGGCTGGTACTGATGTCAGAGATAAGGATGCGGTTGTCGCCAGTATGCTGATTGCAGAGATGGCTGCGGTTGCTGCCGGGCAAGGAAAAACAATATATGATCTGCTGCAGGAATTATATCAGCGCTTCGGTTATGCAGCGGAAAAAACTGTATCGATTACGCTTGAAGGCAAGGCAGGTATTGAGAAAATTCAGTCTGCCATGAGTGCTATGCGTACTGCCAGAGCTCAGGGAATCGAAGGTGTGGCCGTTAAGCGTGTACTTGATTTCGCTGATGGTACGGTTATCGATATGAGCAGTGGTTCAGAGGATAAACTTGATTTTCCAGCCTCGGATGTCCTGCTGTATGAGCTCGATGGTCTGGACTGGTTTTGCATACGTCCGTCTGGCACTGAACCCAAGATCAAGATCTATTTCGGTGTCTACGGCGATGATCTGAATAAATGCAGATCAGGACTTGCTGAATTAGAGAAAATAGTACGAGAGGCTTTGCAGAAGAATCTATGATCGAACAGATACAAGTTGCAGCAGAGTTAAATACGGGAGACTTAGCAGTACAGGATTTCGTACATTTGCATCTCCATACTGAATATAGCCTGCTTGATGGCGCGATCAGACTTCGTGATCTGCCAACAAGACTGAAGGAACTTGGTATGAAAGCTTGCGCCATGACTGATCATGGTGTCTTGTTTGGTGCTGTCGATTTCTATACAGAGATGATTAAAAATGATATCAAGCCAATTATTGGCTGTGAAGTTTATGTGGCACCACGCAAGCATACTGATAAGGAAGCAGGCACGGATAAAGAGCCTGCACATCTGGTTCTTTTAGCAGAAAATGATATAGGTTATCGCAATCTGATCAAGCTTGTATCAGCAGGCTTTACCGATGGATTCTATTATAGACCGCGCATAGATCATGAACTGCTTCAGCAGTATCATGAAGGGATCATTGCGCTCTCAGCCTGCCTGGGCGGTGCGATTCCGCAGGCTGTGATAAACGGTAATCATGAAGGCGCTAGAGAACTGGCATTGTTTTATTTGAAACTCTTCGGCAAGGATAATTTTTTCCTTGAGCTTCAGAGCAATGGCATTGAAGAGCAAAATCTGGTTAATAGTGCGCTGATCAAGCTAAGCAAGGAAACTGGTATACCGCTTGTAGCTACAAATGACTGTCATTATCTCAAGCAAGAAGACGCGACAGCTCATGAGGTCCTGCTATGCATGCAGACCGGCAAAAGAATCAGCGATCCAGATCGCATGCGCATGAATTCCGATGCTTTTTATATTAAATCACGCGAGGAAATGACTGCGGCTTTTTCAAATGTTCCTGAAGCGATTGTTAATACAGTAAGAATTGCCGAGCGCTGCGATGTCACTTTCAGATTTGATCAGATCCATTTACCTTCATTTGATGTCCCTGAAGGGAAAGAGCATATAGATTATTTGTATGAACTCTGCCGGGATGGTCTGAGCAAACGTCTTGAACACTCGAAAAGCGAGATTCCGGTTCAGGAATACGAGCGCCGGCTTGATTATGAGCTTGGTGTTATTAACAGTATGGGGTATACAGATTATTATCTGATCGTCTGGGATTTTATCCGTTTTGCTCGAGAACGTGAAATAATGGTTGGTCCGGGCAGGGGTTCGGGTGCTGGTTCTCTGGCGGCCTGGTGTCTGCATATTACAGATATTGATCCTCTTCGCTACAAACTTATCTTCGAGAGGTTCTTGAATTCTGAAAGAGTCAGTATGCCTGATTTCGATATTGATTTCTGTTATGAGCGCAGACCGGAGGTTATGAATTACGTTGTCGAAAAATATGGTCAGGATAGGGTGGCGCAGGTTATCACATTCGGTACATTGGCAGCTCGCGCCTGTATTCGCGATGTCGGCCGTGCAATTGATGTCTCATATGCCGATACTGACAGGATCGCCAGAATGGTCCCGACATCACTGGGCATAACACTTAAAAAAGCTCTCGACATCAATTCTGAGCTTCGGCGCGACTATGAGCAAAATGAAACTACTAAACAAGTCATAGACCTGGCTATGAAATTTGAAGGTATGCCGCGTCATGCTTCTACTCATGCTGCCGGTGTAGTCATTTCCAGTCAGCCGCTGACTGATCTGGCGCCGCTGTCACGTAATGAAGATGCCATTGTGGTTCAGTTTGCTAAAAACAATATTGAGAAGATTGGTCTGCTCAAGTTTGATTTTTTGGGACTTAGAACTTTGACCGTAATGCGTGAGACCGCAGATCTTGTAAAAGCGAGAGGCGGCCCTATCATAGATTTTGATAAACTGGACATGAATGACAGCAATATTTTTAAAATAATCAGTGAAGGAAGTACAGAGGGCGTTTTCCAGCTGGAGAGTCCAGGTATGACTTCTTTTATGAAAGAGCTTCGCCCGGAGTCTCTTGAAGATGTAATCGCGGGTATTTCACTATATCGTCCTGGACCGATGGAGCAGATCCCAAGATATGTGGCTGCCAGACATGATCCCGGTAAAATCAGATATGACCATCCACTTCTAGAGCCAATACTGAATGTTACATATGGCTGCATAGTTTATCAGGAACAGGTTATGCAGATAGTGCGGGATCTTGCCGGTTTTTCCATGGGTCAGTCTGATAATGTCCGCAGAGCGATGTCTAAGAAGAAGCCGGATGAGCTGGCTCGTTATCGTCGGCTGTTTCTGCATGGCGGTGAGGATGAGAAGGGCAGGCCGGTAGCTGGTGCGATTGCAAACGGGGTTAGTCTCCAAACAGCAGAGAAGATATTTGACGATGTTATGGCTTTTGCCGGTTATGCTTTCAACAAATCTCATGCCGCTGCCTATGCTGTTGTTGCTTATTACACTGCCTGGTTGAAATACTATTACCCTGTTGAATTTATGGCTGCAATGCTTAACAGCTATCTTGGCAACTTGTCTCAGGCTGCAAATTATGTCAGTGCCTGCCGCAAAATGGGTATAGAAGTTCTGCCGCCTGATATCAATTGCAGTTATTCCAGGTTTACTCCTGAGAACGGTGCAATCAGATTTTCGCTGGCAGCGGTAAAAAATGTCGGTGCCGGCGCAATCAGACAACTGATAGAGATTCGTGACCAGGATGGTCCGTTCAATAGTTTTGGGGATTTTCTGCGTAGGCTTAGCGTGAGCGATCTTAACAAAAAAATGGTTGAGAGCCTGATCAGGTCATCTGCTCTTGATCTTTTCAAAGTACCGAGAGTTAAAATGATAGCTGCAGCTGAACCATTCCTCAATCAGTTGGCAGCGGCCCGCAAGAGCAGTATGGAAGGCCAGCTAAGCCTGTTTGAAATGGGCAGCCCGGATGAGATGCCGGCGCCGGCAGAGCCGGTTTATCCAGATTTGCGGGAGTTTTCTCATATGGAGCTTCTGGCCATGGAAAAAGAGATGCTTGGATTATATGTAACAGGGCATCCGCTTGATGAACGCAGAGAAGCAGCCAAGCTTCTGACAACAATTGATAGCAGCGCTTTTGCCGTTGTAAGCGAAAATTCCGACGAAAGCCTAATAGAAACACATTCAGATCATACTGTCCGCAGTGCCATCAGTGATGAAATGCGTGTCGTCATGGCAGGTATTGTCTTAGCCAGTCGTAAAAAACTGACGAGAAATAATGACACAATGAGTTTTGTTCAGGTCGAGGATCTGTCTGGTTCTTTTGAAGTGATCGTTTTCCCCAGCGTTTATCGCAACTATGCTTCGCTGCTAGAAGAGGGCAGCATCATTCTTGTAAGCGGTCGACTAAGTCTACGTGAGGATGAACCACCCAAATTGATTGCTGAACAGATTGCTGAGCTGACTGCTGATATGCGCAGATTGCCTGATAGCTTCCGCAGTCATATGCAGGGAAGCTACAGTGGCAAGAATGGCAATGGTCAGCAGCGTCGCAATGAGAATACAACCTACCCCAACAAAAAAACCTATGAACCGATGTCTGAAAACAAGACAATGGCAAAAGCAATACAGACTGCTGATTCGGCAGCAGAGCAAGGTTCAGTACGTACAGAACGAAGGCCTCTGATTATTAAATATAATGGCAGAGAAAACGACAGTGGCTACGAGAGTCTGATATCTACACTGCAGTATTTCCACGGCAGTTATCCTGTAAAAATTTTCCTGCCTGCAGAGAACAGACTGATCGATTTAGCCCCCGACTACTGGCTTAGTGCTGATAATGC
>JAAYFZ010000044.1 GCA_012727965.1 Clostridiaceae bacterium | reverse complement strand
TCAGGCCATAATAATACTATACCGACAATAATAAGAACTACTGCCATTACACTTATTAGGCAGCCCTTAAGACAGCCGTGTTTCTTCTTCGGTTTACCATTATATTGAGGAATACCTGTAGGTGAAACAGTTTGTTGACCAAGGGCCTGCTGATATGCGCCCTGCTGCGGTACAAGTTGCGGGAAATGATTAGCAGGATACCAGGCACCTGCCGCCTGATTGAATACGAGAGAGTCTGCTCTGGCCTCACCACGAGCTATCATAGACTGCAGCAGCTCTTGGCTATAAGGCCCATAGCTCTGACCACCTACATTGATAAACCAGTTGTTATCCATATCATTGCCCCCCAGTATAAATGTAGCTTAATTATACTAGGCATGGTTTGTCATTGCTATGGATAAAAAATATCGCCTCTTAATGAGACGATATTTTCTGGAATAGAAAAGCTCCAGCGAACCCTTTTAACTTCACTCATCTTCTGAATAAACCCTTTTTGCGAATTCTTTAATCTGTTATCCGAACTGCCGTCCTCTTTACCTTTTCAGATCCGGGGTTATGTCCCTTAGCCTACTCTCTGAAGACTCATATTCTTCTTAACTGATCAGCTATCTGTTAATACCTTTCAATATTAACTTGATTGCTGTCTTCGCTTCCACTTATTATGTGGCGGTTTACCTGTGAGTTGTTTATCTGGTAATCCCTGGAGCTTGTTTCGATTATATCGGATAACCCGAATCACGTCAACTATTTATTGTCAATTTATCCAATAAATCATTTTGAAAACGGTTACTGTTGTGCATATGTTATATAAGTTACAGTATTACTGCTTTTCTCTCATTAACCTCAACTAAGCCTATATTTAGTATTGCTGAACGGATGGCATATATTTTTGTCCACATTAAAAATGCACTTATCAACACTAATTGTGGATAAGTGCAGACGATTGTGCATAAGTTGTGGAAATAATCTGTAAAACATGAGCTTATTGACAAAAAAAGAGCTCCAGCGAACCCTTTTGATCTTTACTCTTTCTTGGTTACCCTTTGTTGCGAATGATTAATCAGTTTTAACTAATTTCTTTAATCTTCAGATTCGGGGTTACATCCCTTACCTTACTGATTATTGATTTTGTTTATTCTGACCAGTGATTGTCTACATTTTTTAGATGTCTACTTGATCACTTTTCGCTTTCCACATTGGTTTTCGTGGCGGTTTACCTTTTTGAGTATTATCTCTGGTAATCCCTGGAGCTTGATTTCATTATACATTATCTATCGACTAAGTCAATACTTTTTGTGCAATGCTTCTATACATTGTAACATATGGCAAATATTGTTATATAAAATGCACAATCATAAAGATGATATGTGATTTTAAATAATTACAATCAATTAGTCATGAAACAAGATACCTGTAAGCAGTTGGCGGCTTCACTTAGTAAATGTTACAATCTTTGATAGTATTTTACGATCAATGTAGTTAACCTCTTACCGAAAGGAGCTTCGCCAAATGCGAATAATCACAGGACAGAGATATTTTGAGGCATGGCCCTTCAGCAACTTAATGGACATGCTCAGACAATGCGCGGATAGACATACAGATCTTATCGCATATAGATTTCGCAGAAAACCAAATGATGTTGAAATGACAAAAACATATCCTCAACTTCTTAGTGATATAAATGCTCTTGGAACAGCCCTAAAGAGTCTTGGAGTCGCTTCAGACTCTAAGATCGCTGTATATGGTGACAATAGTTATGAATGGGCTGTTGCTTACAATAGCGCTATAAATGGCTGCGGCGTTGTAGTTCCTCTCGACAAATTACTTCCTGCTAGAGAAATTGAAATACTACTAGAACGTTCTTCAGCAGAGGTTCTGTTTTATGGACTCAAACAAGCTGATGTAGTCCATAAAATTGCCAAGCATAACAAAGAATTGAAATACTTGATATGTCTTGATAACGAAACCTTCAAGTCCATGGATTGCGGCACCGATTCACGTTTTTTCAGCATGTATGACCTATTACATAAAGGTGCCGAGTTGTTGAAGAAGGGCGATCATAGTTTTCTCGATACCGAAATAGATTCTGAAGCGATGGCTGCGATCTTCTTCACATCTGGAACAACTGCCTCTGCCAAAGGGGTCATGCTTAGCCACAAAAATATCTGTGCTAATATTCGCAGTATCAGTGGAATTCTTCCACTATACCCTGGTGAACGTGCACTGTCACTTCTACCATTGCATCACACTTTTGAAAACACTGTAGGCATGCTCTATATGCTCTATTCAGGTGTCTGTATATGTTTTACAGACGGTCTGAGACATATAATGAAGAATATCCAGGAATGGCAGATCGAATGTATGATTGCTGTACCTGTTCTATTTGAAAACATGTATTCAAGGCTGCAGAAAAATCTTAAGAGCAGTGGCAAAGCTGGTCTTATAAGCGTTTTGAGACCTATTGCCAGGAGACTCTCTTATCTCGGACTTGATGTTAGACGCAGGATTTTCAGCGAGATTCTATCTGCTTTTGGCGGTAAGTTAAGACTGGTTGTAGTTGGTGCTGCTAATATTGATGCTGAAATTGTTCAAACTTTTAATGACTTTGGAATTGAATTCTATATGGGCTACGGTATGACAGAATCTTCACCCGTAATTGCAGCTTGTCATCGACAACACAATACAATTGGTTCTGTAGGCCCGCCACTGCCAGAAATTCAGCTTGCTATTGATGTACCCGATGATCAACCTGACTCAATTGGAGAAATACTTACAAGAAGTGATTGTGTCATGCTGGGGTATTATCATGATTCTGAAGCTACTTCTGAAGTTATTACCTCTGATGGCTGGCTTAGAACTGGTGATATTGGTCAAATTGATGAAAAGGGCGCATTGCGCATTACTGGCAGAGCAAAATCCATGATTGTTCTCAATAATGGCAAGAAGGTTTTTCCAGAGGAGATTGAACAGCTTCTCAATCAGATTCCAAGTATTTCAGAGTCTATGGTATGGGGCCAACCAGGTAGTAAGGATGGTGTAGATATTTGCGCACTAATCAGAATTGAACGGGATCAGCTGCCTGAATTAGCTGGCGCAGACGATGTAATCTGGTCAAAGCACATTAAGAAGGCTGTTCAGGCAATTAATCAAGGAATGCCAGTGTACAAAGGAGTTAGATATGTTCTCTTGACAGACAATGAACTTATCAAGACTACCACACTCAAGGTAAAGCGTCCGAAGCAATTCCAAAAGATTCAAAATATTCTCCAGAATAAGGATTTAACAATACAACAAGCTCAAAATATGTTCATAGAATCGCTATAAAAAAATGAGAGCAGCATTTTAGTGCTGCTCTCATTCATTTTGGCGGAGAGAGAGAGATTCGAACTCTCGGAAGGCTATAAACCTTCGCCGGTTTTCAAGACCGGTGCCTTAAACCAACTCGACCATCTCTCCACGGCTTATCGTGCTCGAATAGTTTATAACACAGTCGGGTTTTTGTCAACACTCCCAGCAAGGTTTTTATTGATCACTCAAAATCTTCGAAAACACTGACAGTGTTGGCTTTCATCCATTTCTGTTTACTTTAGAAGTTCGATGATTCTATCAAGATCCTCATTAGAGTAATAGTCAATGACAATACTTCCCTTGCCCTGTTTATCTCTAAGTTTAACTTTTGTCCCTAGAATCTTAGCCAAATCTGATTCAACATTTTTAATACTAAGCAAGTAGGCTTGTGAAAGTTGCTTTTCTGGTTTTATCTTAGGTTCTTTTTCGATTACTTTTACCAGTTTTTCAGCTTCTCTAACACTAAGATCCTTCTCAATTATCAATTCTGCTGCTCTTATTTGTAGATCCGTATCTTTGAGTGATAATATTGCCCTGGCATGACCTGCTGAAATATCTTCATTCATTACATATTTCTTCACTTCATCAGGCAAATTCAATAATCTTAGGGTATTTGCGATGGCCGGCCGGCTTCTTCCTACGACAGAAGCTAGTTTTTCCTGCGTTACCTTATGTTCTTTGATCAGTTTATCAAGCGCATCGGCTTCTTCTATCGGATTAAGGTCCTGTCTCTGAATGTTTTCAATCAACGCATGCTCAAGGACTTGAAGATCTGTTAAATCTCTGACGATCGCAGGTATTATCTTAAGTCCTGCGAGTCTTGCCGCGCGCCATCTTCTCTCTCCGGCAACTATTTTGTATCCGTCACCATTTTGATTTCTGCAAACAATGATAGGTTGTATAATTCCGTTTTCTTTGATTGAAGCAGACAACTCATCAAGTTTTTCCTGATCAAATCTTTTTCTTGGTTGTTCTGAATTAGGGCTGATATCATTGATTTTCAGCTCCATGACAGCATTCTGTACTCTATCGTCAGGAATATCCACAGTTTGAAGCAAGGCGCCTAGACCCTTGCCAAGACCTTTGCTTTTTGCTGTCGATGCCTTTGGTTGTAAAGGTGCAGCTGAAGCAACTTTATTTACTTTTTTATTTTCAGTAGTCCCAATAACCTTTGCCATTATGCTTCACCTCTCCTATCTTGATAATCCGGCATTGCGTTTTATTACTTCCTTGGCCAGACTATCATAGCATTCTGCGCCTTTTGACTTGATGTCATATTCCAAAATTGATTTTCCAAAACTTGGAGCCTCGCTTAAACGAACATTTCTAGGTATGATTGTGCGAAACACTCTTTCACCGAAATACTTCTTAACCTCATTTGCAACTTGATGAGCTAATTGAGTTCTCGAATCAAACATAGTAACAATAACACCAAATATATATAGTGCCGGATTCAAACTCTTTTTTACAAGATTTATAGTTTCCATTAACTGTGTAACACCTTCAAGAGCATAGTACTCACCTTGAATTGGTACAAGAACAGCATCAGCAGCTGTGAGAGCGTTCAAAGTCAGTAATCCCAGTGATGGCGGACAATCCATCAAAACAAAATCAAAATTATCCTTGTACTGATCCAGCGCTTTTTTCAATCTTGTTTCACGTGAAACAACAGAGACTAATTCAATTTCTGCTCCTGCAAGCTGAATATTTGCTGGTGCTATATACAAGTTCTTCCTACCAGTATCTAAAACAACGCTGTCAAATGACTCCTCATTTATTAAGACATCATATACTGTCATATTTAGTTCATTTTTATCAAATCCAAGGCCCGAAGTAGCGTTACCCTGAGGATCAATATCTAACAGAAGAACTTTCTTGCCCTTCCGTGCTAAAAATGCAGCTAAATTCACACAGGTAGTAGTTTTACCAACTCCGCCTTTTTGATTAACCAATGCTAAAACATTAGGCATTTATCATTTCTCCTTACTTTTCGCGTGCTTATAATTCTATCACATCACCTGATAAACTTCATTACTTCTATTGATACAATTAACGTCTAAATAATCGACAATAAATACAAGTTTCACGTGAAACAATTAGTAAACACTTGTGATAAACAAAAGCCGCAAACCACTCATTTCGCTTGGTTTGCGGCCAGGTATACTTATATGAAATACTACTATATTCGAAGTTCTATTTATCAGACATCCATAACAGCATATTTTGCATTAATTTGAATGAACTCTCTTCTCGGCTCAACTTTGTCTCCCATTAATAAGGTGAAAGTTTCATCTGCTGATTGAGCGTCGTTAATCTCAATTTGTATAAGCTTTCTGGTTTCAGGATTCATCGTGGTTTCCCAAAGCTGATCTGAGCTCATCTCACCGAGACCTTTGTATCTCTGTATTTTTGGATCCTTCCATCCAGTCTGTGCTTTGATTGCCTCAACCTCTTTATCGTTATATGCATAGAAACCGTTATTACCTTCATATACACGATAGAGCGGCGGACAGGCAACATATACATGTCCATGCTCAACCAAAGGTCTCATATGGCGGAATAAGAAAGTTAGAAGCAGTGTTCTAATATGTGATCCGTCAACATCAGCATCCGCCATCAGAATAATTTTATGATAACGCAGCTTCGATAAATCAAAATCAGATCCTATGCCGGCACCAAGAGCCATAACTATAGGCAGGAGTTTATCATTATCATAAACCTTGTCAATTCTTGCTTTCTCAACATTTAGCATCTTACCCCAAAGCGGAAGAATTGCCTGATATTTTCTCTCTCTTCCGCCTTTTGCCGAGCCACCAGCCGAGTCTCCTTCGACAACGAATAATTCACAGAAGGTGGGATCCTTCTCCTGACAATCAGCCAGTTTACCAGGTAGAGCATTTGAATCCAGAACATTCTTACGTCTTGTCATCTCTCTGGCTTTGCGGGCAGCATCACGTGCCCTTGATGCTGAGAGACATTTATCAATTATTGATCTTGCAATTGAAGGATTCTCTTCAAAAAACGCTGCGAGCTTATCATTCATAACGCTCTCAACAGCAGTTCTTATTTCAGAATTACCAAGTTTAGTTTTCGTCTGTCCTTCAAACTGTGGTTCAGGCATTTTAACACTGATGATTGCGCCAATTCCTTCTCTTACATCTTCACCTTGAAGGTTTTTATCATTCTGTTTAATAAGACCATATTTTCTAGCATAATCATTTACAACCTTCGTAAGAGCCGATCTAAAGCCTGTCAAATGCGTACCACCTTCGATAGTGGCTATATTATTTGCATAAGAATATACATTCTCGGCATAAGAATCATTATACTGAATCGCAACCTCAACGAAACTTTCTTTCACCTTACTGGAAATGTAAATAGGCACCTTATGAAGTACTTCACGATGTTTATTCAGATATTCAACAAAAGAAATAATACCACCATCATAATGAAGAACTTTCATAACCTGGGGTTCAACTCTGTTGTCGCATAAATTAATAGTGATCTCTTTGTTCAAAAAAGCCATTTCCCTATAGCGTGAGAGCATCAGATTAAAATCAAGTTCGACACTCTCAAATATCGTTGAATCTGGCTTGAATACAGTTTTTGTTCCTGTTATATCAGAATCACCAACTATCTGAAGCGGCGAAACAGTAATTCCCCGTTCGAATCTAAGCTCATATTCTTTACCATCTCTAAATACTGTAACAATCATCCATTCTGAGAGAGCATTAACAACAGAAGCACCTACTCCATGAAGGCCGCCTGAAACACTATAAGCGCCGCCGCCAAATTTACCACCGGCATGTAATATAGTATGAACGACCTCAACTGTCGGAATGCCTACCTTGGGATGGAGACCTATGGGAATACCGCTGCCGTTATCAATAACAGTTATCGAATTATCTGGATTAAGAGTTACATCAATCGTATCACAGCGTCCTGCAAGAGCCTCATCGACAGAGTTGGCTACGATCTCATAAATAAGGTGATGAAGACCTCTGGCACTAGTATCACCTATATACATACCTGGTCTCTTACGAACAGCCTCAAGACCCTCAAGAACCTGTATATCATTTTCACTATATGCAGATGTATTCTTAGTACTGAATTCATCTGACAGTAACCCTTTTAGCTCATGCTCGGTGAAATCATCATCGATCAAAGAATGCGGATTCTCAGCCAGATTAATGACCTCTTCTTCATTTCCAACAGAATCTTCTTCTGCTCTCTTTAGGAGTTCATTCAAATTATCATCGTTTGCCATCATTAATTACACCTCTTCATTTTCTTCGATCATATTATGTATGCCATAACGGTCAGATAAACGTAGTTTAAGTGTCGCAGCGGAGACCGGCGACACATATATCCTATCCTCAGTCAAAACAAAAGACCGTGGAATATCAGGAGATACATATTCTAACAGCTGCTCCTTATCCGCTTTTTGTAATAATTCTATAGTAGATGAATCAGTATGAGTTGAGGCATCAAAGTCGAATATACCAATTATACTTTTCTCGAGTACTGTGTATTCGCCGCCAATATGTAAAAACATTATTCATCCTCTGTTAATACAAGAAAATCTCTCTATCCTGATTAAGCAACCACAACAGACATTTATGATAAAAATGCCTTGAGCAGTAGGCTTTTGTGACATCACCACATCCCCATTATTATATCATATTTGCTACAAAATATCGATCAAAACGTACTCCTCTAAATACCTCGAGATAAGTTGATCTAACTGTCTTCATGTATGACACTTCCAGCTTCTACCTGATAAAAATCATAGCTTCTTGCTGTCTTAACAGGTATGTAGGTACAGGCTGCTTCAAGTTCACCAACGACATGTTCAGCTTCGGTACAAGTTACAAAAACCTGTGCTCCCGTTATATTAGCTAACAAACATCCTCGTCGCTTCTCATCTAGCTCAGACATAACATCATCAAGCAGAAGAACCGGGTATTCGTTTATTTCTTCTTTGATTATTTTAAGCTCGGCAATTTTCAAAGATAAAACCACGGATCTCTGCTGTCCCTGCGAAGCATATGGCTTGAGAGGTTCATCATTGAGCCACAATTCCAGGTCATCCCGATGAGGTCCATAACTTGTGCTCCCTCTTGCAATATCATCGTAAACTATTGTTTTAAGTTTATTATATAAGATATCTGCAATCTCATTTTTACTTCTATTTATAGATATACCGCTTGTTGTTTTATACTTTACGTTTAACTTCTCTTTTCCGGATGATATATTATCAAGTGACTCAGCCGCATATTCCGCAATTTTATCTGAAAATTTAACCCGCTGTTCTATTAATGATGCTGCAGTTTGTGCCAGAGAAGATGTCCATATATCCAGTTGTACCATCAAAGGATCATCATATGTTTTTTTTAATCCTGTTTCCCGTATATCTTTAAGCAGTTTATTACGCTGTGTAAGCTGTCTCTGATATTGCTGGAGATTGCGAAAATAAGAAGGTCTGATCTGGGATACCAGAAGATCAAGAAACCGTCTTCTTGTAGATGGTCCTTCTTTTACCAGCATGAGATCCTCTGGTGCGAAGATAACAGCATGAAAAAGACCCATCATATCACTGATTCGGTCTACTTTCATACTATTATGAAATATCAATCTGCTGGCGCGTTGACGTTGAGGATCGCCTGAAACTGCATCCAGATATTGTATAGTCAATTCATCCTTGCTGCCGTTATCATTTACGTATTCGATAGAAACCCTATACTGATCATTTTCATGCATGATCAGATCCTGATCTCTGCTCGTCCTGTGTGATCTGGCACAGGCACACATATAGATTGCCTCAAGTATGTTCGTCTTGCCCTGAGCGTTATTGCCATAAAAAACATTGACGCCTGAGCCGGTATCAATCGACTGATCCCTATAATTTCTGAACTGTTCAAGCCTTATATTGGTTACATACATAATTTATCAGCGTCTTAGCGGCAATACCAAATATGCAAATTCACTGCTATCCAGAGGCCTAAGTACACAAGGACCCATATTGCCGTTGAAAACAATTGCGATCTCATCTTCATCAATTACTTTTAGAGCATCTAGAAAATATCTGGGATTAAAATCTATATCTATTTTGCTGCCCTGAACATTTACTGCTATTTCTTCTCTTAGCGTACCAATTTCAGTACTTGCACTTACAGTCAGAATATCTTCGTCATTTGTCGTTAATCTGACTGGATAGCGCCTGTCTTCTGAAGAAATAACAAGAGAAGCTCTCTCAACCGCAGCCATCATTGTCTGTGGCGAAATGGTAATAGTAGTTTCTGCAGTCTGTGGTAAAATGCTGCGGTAATTCATGTATTCACCCTGAATCAGACGCGCTACCAGCTTAACTCTGCCGGTATTAAACATAATGTGATTACGTGAAGGATAAATATCAACCGTATCCTCCTGAGTGCTGACAAGAATTCTGCCAACTTCAGCCAGAGCTTTGCCAGGTACAATAAAATTCATTTTTGGCAACTCTTCTTCGAATTCATTTCTTCTCAAGGCTAAACGGAAACCGTCGATTGAAACCATTTCGACCGTCTTATCATCACTTCTGAAATTAACACCATTTAGTGTGGGTCTGCTCTCATCAGTACTTACAGCGAAAATCGTCTGCCTTATCATATCCTTGAGCAAATGCTGCTTCATATTAAGTTGCTGAGCATCTTCTACTACGGGTATTTTGGGATAATCGTCCGCTGACTGTCCCTTTATTGAAAAATGAGCACTGCCACATTCAATTTTGATAGAGAAATTATCACCTGATTCGATAGTAACAACATCTTCAGGTAATTTTCTTATGATATCACCGAACATGCGTGCATTGACAACGATACTGCCTGATTCAGGCACATCAGCCTCAAGCTGACATTCAATGCCTGTCTCAAGATCATAGCCTGTAAGCTTAACCTTGTCTTCGGCTTCAATCAAAATACCATCCAGAATAGGCAGAGTAGATCTTGTTGCTACAGCTTTCTGTACAATACTGATTGCTTCCATAAGTCTCTCTCTGGAGCAGATAACTTTCATCTTGTCTTCCTCCTGTGTAAGCTGTTTTGTCCTGTAGTATTAACATTATATGTATTTCTTCGTGTTCTTCTTATATGGTGTTGATTATGTGCATAACCCACAGAAGTGCTGTGGATCATATATTTAGGCTGTTGATAAGATGGTGATAGATGTCGGGATAACATGGTCGCTTTTCTGGATGTTTTCCACCTTCATAGTTATCCCGATGCTTTCCACAGCTCTATCCACGCTGTTTTATCCACATATACACATTATTTATGTGGATAACTGTTCAAATGTTCGTTTTTTCCTATACCCTTATAAAAGTCATCAACCGGCAAGTCTCTTCTTGATTTCATCTAGTGCTTTTACAAGTTCGGGTCTGCTGTCCATTTCGTCATTGATTTTGCTGCAGGCATGCATAACAGTCGTATGATCCCTGTTGCCGAATTCCTGGCCTATCTGCGGCAGTGTCATATTGAGCATATTGCGGCAAAGGTACATAGCTATTTGTCTGGGATTCGTGATTTCCTTGTTGCGCTTATTGCTCTTGAGATCATCTACACTAACATGGAAATAGCGCGAGACAACATCCATAACGACGGAACAGGTAACCTTGCGTACGACCGCTGGCTGAATCTGATCCTTCAGAGCTTCTCTGGCTATTTCTATAGTGATGCCGCCTGCCAGCGCAGCATAGCAAAGAACAGTATTGAATGCTCCCTCAAGTTCACGGATATTTGAAGCTATATTTGTAGCTATATAGTCATAAACCTCATCAGGAACAATGGTATTGCTTAGCTGAGCTCTGCGGCGCAGGATAGCTACCCTGGTCTCATAGTCAGGCGGAGTAATATCAATAGTCAGACCACTGGAGAAGCGTGTACGCAGTCTCTCTTCAAGTGAAGCGAGGCTCTGAGGTGGTTTATCACAGGTCATGATAATATTCTTGCCGGACTCATACAGAGTATTGAAGGTATGGAAGAACTCGATCTGCATTTGTTCTTTACCCTCGATAAACTGAATATCATCGATCAGAAGCATATCGGCATTGCGATACTTGTTTCTGAAATCATCATATTTATTCTCTTTGATAGTGTAAATGAATTCATTTACGAACTGCTCACACTGCACATAGAGAATTTTTTTGTCTGGATGTAAATCAACGATATGATTGCCGATAGCGTGCATCAGATGAGTCTTGCCAAGACCGGAGCCGCCATACAGGAAGAGAGGATTATAGTTCCTGCCGCCCTGAGTAGTAGCAATGCCGACACAGGCGGCATGAGCATAGCGATTACCGCTGCCGACGACAAAAGTATCAAATGTGTACTGAGAATTAAGTCGACTCTGACTTATCGGACCATTCCCGGCATTGTTCTGATCAGAGATCTGATCACAGACATCCATCGGTGTTGGCGTCGGAATCTCCGGACGACCAACCATGATTTCAACATTGAAATCACGCGAAGAAGCAACCTTGATTGTATTTTTAATCAAAGGAATATACTGATCCACAAAGGTTTTATGAAAATCATTTGGAACTGACAGCAAAAAACTACCGTTATCTGCTGATACAGCTTCCATCGGTTCGATCCATGTATTTAGACTGATTTCTGAAATCTCATTTTCTAATAATTTCAGCGCCCTCTGCCAGATAGCTCCGGCATCCGTTTGTACCATTTATTACACCATCCTGTATATATCAAAGCTACCCTCTATACTAACAGAAAAAGGCCGTACTTAGAATAGATAAAAGGCTCAAATTGTTCGCCGGTAATTGTCATTACTGATAACAAAAACATACTTCGCAGGTTAATATCGGCCATTCATATGATATACTCGAAAAGTAGTAATAAGGAGGCATTCTCAATGGATTATCTGTTTTTCGCCAGTAATTCAGTATGTTTCGCTGTGACAGTCCTGCTTCTATTCTGGCGCATGAGTAAATATCATAGTGGTCTTCTTATTAGACACTGGGTTATCGCGCTTCTCGCAGGTATCGTGTTTCATCTTCTCAATCAATATATTTTCAGCCGGATAGTATTTCTGTATTTTATTATAAACGCAGCGGTTCCAATAATGCTGCTTCTTGTCTTGTTCTGGCTGTTTTGGACTCATGAAGGTGTTGAATGAGTAGTAATCTTAAAAAACCTCTTCTGATATTTGATCTGGGGAACATTTTATTTGAACTTGAAGGTGTCGAAGCATTTTGGCCGGAGGATTCAAATCAGCCTGAGCTCTGCCAGGCGCGTTGGAATTCCAGCGAAGTTGCTTATCTGCTTGAAACCGGAAAAATTGATAATTTTGCCGACTTTTACCGGGATATCTGTGCAGAGCTTAACATCAAACTTAAACCTGATGAATTTGAAAAAGCTTTTTTGGGAATTATCGGTGAACCATTCAGCGGCACAGAAAAGATGCTTGAAGAGCTCGCCGGCAATTACAGGTTGATGATTCTATCGAATACCAACGAACCGCATTGGCTGTATTGCCTGGATAAACTGCCGTTAACAAAATATGTGGAGACAAGCTTCTTATCTCATGAGATCGGTGCGATGAAGCCTGATGACATGATCTATGAGCAGGTTTTAGAAAAATTAAAGGTTGATCCGGAAAACATATATTATTTCGATGACAAGGAAGAAAATGTTGTTGTTGCTCGTAAGCATGGGATGAAAGCTTATAGATCATGGGGTGGAGAGACATTAAGGCAACAGCTTAGAAAACTTGGTTTCTTACATTAATTATTGATTTACAAATAACAAAAAGAGGTAGAGAGTCATGGAGACAGACTATTTTTCTGCTAGACAAGATCCTTCATACTGGTACGATCAGGCTGATTTCACAACGGTAAAAGGCTGGCTTGGAAGTGAGATCGTATGCCCGGCTTGTGGCCGCAGCCACAAAATAAGCACGCGCCTGATGGAAGAACGCAGCAAGATGACCGACCATATCTCAGAGTATTTGCCTCAACTTGGTCTTGGCGGCAGCTGTGTTGTCGTTATGGATGAGAATACTAAGAGAGCTGCCGGTGACAGGCTGATGGCGGGACTTGCTGACTATGCTCCAAGAGCGGTGGTTTTTACCCGCGATGACCTGCATGCGGATGAGGAAGCTCTCGGCAGCCTGATGATAGCGCTCGGCGAGAAACCAGATTTTCTGGTCGCCTGCGGCAGTGGAACTATTACTGATATCACACGCTACAATTCATATATGACTGGAATACCTTTTATCTCTTACGCAACTGCTGCCTCTGTCGACGGTTTTGCCTCAGGGACTACGCCGCTATTGGTACAAGGCTTCAAGACGACCTGCCCGGGCACTGCTCCTCTTGGCATCTTCTACGATGCGGCAGTCCTGGCGGCGGCGCCTGACAGCATGACGGCTGCTGGTTTCGGGGATGTTCTGGCAAAAATCATAGCGCTGATCGATTGGCGTCTGGCATTTGCAGCAGAAGATGAACCATACTGTCCGCTGATTGCGGCTATCGTTGACAGGGCTGTCGAAGCATGCCTTGAACTGGCAGATGATCTGGCAGTAATCAAACCTGATAACAAAGTTAAAAAACTTTCTGATATTCACAACAGCAAGGAAAAAGAAGCAAAACTAAAACGAGATCAGGAGGCGGCGCTGCTAGCTCGCGGCCAGGCCTGTGTGAAGCTGATGGATACACTTTCACTAACCGGTATAGCCATGCAGATGATGGGAACTTCGCGTCCGGCATCAGGCTCAGACCACCATATTTCGCATTTGCTTGAAATGAATGATATCCGAAGACATAAAAAGGGAAGTCTGCACGGAGACAAAGTTGGTATTGGTACCCTGATCGGCATGAAGATGTATCTTCGCTTGTTTGAACAGGGTGAATTGCCACAGCAGCGTCCGCATATGGCTGCTGATCTCTGGGAGAAGGAAGTACGCAGGGTCTATGGACCTCTGGCTGATCAGGCAATTGCTAAGAACACACCCTACCCGCCTTCCGGCAAAGAGTGGGAATATCAGAGGAAGCAAATTGCAAAAGCGATGGATCTATACGGTTACAAATATATAGATAGATTTAAAACTCTGCTGCCAACAGCACGCGACAAGATAATCGCGATGGGAGGTCCTGTCAGGCCGGATCAGCTGGGGTACAGCAGACAAGAAACTTATGACGCTATTGCCTTCGGCAAGGAAGTCAGACCTAAGTTCACAACTCTGCGTCTGGCAGAGCGCTTCGGCTGGCTTTATGATCTGGCGGAGGAAATAGCAAATGGACTGCCGGAGGGAAAAATTTACTGATGGAAACTCTTCCGAGAAGCTTGCTTGCCAAACAGTCGCGAATGCAGTGGCTCTTCTTCTTGATGTTTGCGATCAACTTCGCGATGGTCGGATTCCTCTCGATCATCATGTATGTGACGACACATGAGATCTGCAATGACTATGAAGCGCGTTCGTTTCTGGAAACCGCTAAGTATCTGCCCTTGATTCCCTGGCAGATACCAACTTATGCTTTAGGTTTCCTGAGTCTGATGGGCCTGTCGACTTTTGCCAAATATATACTTCATCAATATCAGTATCAGCTGCCGATCATCGGATTATATCTATTCGATATCGTTCTTTGCACGCTGATAACATACTATTTGAACTTCAGTTATAAGGGCCTCTACCTTCTTGTTGTGGCCAGCATTTTCCTCTATGTCAATGTAATCGGTGCCAGAATTCTCTTATTGATTGTTGCCCTGGGCGTTTTTATTATGATGGATTATGACCTGCTGACAGTCCGGATGAATGTTGTCTCTTTGCAGGATTATCTTAACTACTATTC
>JAAYFZ010000452.1 GCA_012727965.1 Clostridiaceae bacterium | reverse complement strand
CGATCTACGAGCGAATCCGGCAGCGACACTTCGACAGCATACACTACAGTCAGAAGGTCAACTTTCATATCTGCCGGTAATTCATCTTCATTCTCACACAAGTAAATGTTGGCTTCAGGATAGAAGTACTCGGTGTAGTCGGCTGGGTTTTTCAACCAGACATTGTCTGTACAGAGCACAAAATTGAATTCGTCATCTTGTGTAATTCCGACCGCTGCAAGCTGCTCGTTCAGATCAAGCATAAGGAGATTCATCGGTCGCAGATAACCGGGAGCAATGTATTTGGCAGCGTCGCCTTGCACTTTGGGCTCCGCAATATGAGCGAAACCAATAAGCAAATTTGCGACGATCGCTATGATGATTATTATGGAGGATATTGGCGAAATCTTCCCGATCAATTTAATCTGGCTGCTGTTGCTGTTTGCCTGCGAGCAGCGCTTCCTATAGCACTCTATCAGCCCCGGCTCGCCGCCGTATCCTGTCAGTGCCAGAAACCAGCCGGTTACGAGAACGGGAATGGTGATCAGTGTACGGGAGAAGGATATGGGTGCCGGGTAAACGGCATATCCCTGAAGCATTTGCGATAACATGAATACGGCTATTATCCAGCCTGATATCACAAAATGCAGCTTGCCAAGTCTAAATCCAAGCCCCGCGACTAAATAGAACCAAACGAGTGGCAGCAAGAACGAAGAATAGATAGCAGGCTGATGGAGCAGTGCTATTTTCAGTCCGTCCGTGGCTGCTTGTGCCAGTTCAGCTATTTCATTGCTTCGTAAAACCGATGACCGGTCGCCTCTGCCGAAAATTATGGAAAACACAAGATTAAGTGTTATCACACCGGCTGAAACAAGATGAAATGACTTGAAGAAGCCTCTATCGCGGCTTAGAAGTCCAACACATAGAAGCAGCAGAACAAGTAAGCAGACTACGGCCAGAGCGGTAGTATAGCAATATATCAGCATGATGCCGGTCCAGACAATAGCGAACGCGCTTAACAGAGTAGGTTTACTATAGAAATGAAACAGCCAGCCAATCAGCTGCAAAGTGAAACACAAAGGATAGAGCGTGTGCTCGAAATAAAGATAGTACTCAGTAACATAGGGAAAAGCCATCACAGCCGTCAAGCAAAACATGACTAAGGACTCGCCTTTTGCCAGTTTTTTATGTTCTGTCCATTTTCTAAGGCCATCAGCGAAAATGATCAGCCCCAGCCAGAATGGCCAGGCAAAACCAATTTTCAGCGCCAAATATGTTCGCCCGAGAATCAGCGCAGGCCAGGCGCTCAGCAAATACTGTCTGGCAGGATAACCCAGAAACGCCTGCCCGTTATAGTTCAAATCGGACTTGCCGTAAGCTGCCAGTCCCGCCGCCATCTGCTGTGTTGCGTCTTGGCCCAAAACACTGCGGGAGTTATCAATAATAGGCCACAACAACAATAAGACACCGGCAAAAGCCACGAACAGCGGCAGTATGTTTTTGTGTTTGATATCAATAATCAGACGACATATTCCACGATAAATAATCATGCAGGCGATGATAAAAGCGCTAACAAGCCACAAGCGCGGGGTGAGCCAGGAGAAAATACTGACACGCAGATATGTCATGAGCTCAAAAAGCAGTGATACTGAAACAGTAGTCGCAAACAAAATGACAGATGATTTTAAATTTAGCTGATCAGATAGTTTTGAATTCGCTTTCTTTAACATTTTAACGTTTTTCTTCATAATCCACCTTTGTTGGAACTTCTTATGTCAGAAATATTTAAGCCTGTCAGTACGACTTGGTGAAAAGAAAATTCAAGAAAAAGAATTTGATGGCAACTATGACAATAATATATTAACGTCTAAACTACTTGTTGTAAAATTAACAAATCGACTCAACTAAATCTGTTTGCTATAATCGTAAATAGTTTACTGTTCAATCCAATATTTTCAAATATGGAAAAGTGAGGTCGTCAGCCATGAATGGAGTTCTTCTTGGAATCATAATTTTCGGAAACATTGTAGTCATTTCTCTGATTGTTGCTGCGATCTATAAGGGAGTTACATTTTTGCTCAATAAGAACAAGCACGACTCAGCTAGGTATTGAATAGTGATAAATACTTCTCCAGTCTCTCATTAACATACCCTGCAAACGCGTGATTATATTTATCGAATTTGTCTTATTATAGAAGTATAGACTTATCAATGGATGACACTCGCGAGTTGCCGAAATCATATATAAGAAGCATTATAGATAACAATATTCGCCGCATCACGTTTCGACTAATCATGTTTCGATAAAACTGACTTGTTGTCCGAAAAACAATATAATTATCGCATGATAATTCGACGAAATACAATGCGATAAAGAGGTTTGTTATGTTTATCGGTCGACAAAGAGAGCTTAATGAATTAGAAAAAAAATACAATACATCCGGTTTTCAGATGTTTGTTCTATATGGCAGACGTCGTGTAGGAAAAACCCGGTTGATTCAAGAATTTTGTAAGAATAAGAAGACAATTTTCCATGTAGGCATTCAACAAACCAGCGATATGCAATTAGAATCATTTTCTCGAGACATACTAAAGCAATTGCCTTCTGAAGGATCAGAATTCATTCGCAAATTCCAAAGCTGGCAGGATGCATTCAGCTATATTGCGCAAAAAGCAAGTGAGCAGAGAGTCATCTTAGTGATTGATGAATACCCCTACATTGCTCAATCTGACCCTTCGGTATCTTCCGGTTTGCAAAAAATCATCGACCACGAATTTAAAAACACTGAGTTGTTTTTAATCCTTTGCGGCTCGTCAATGAGTTTTATGGAAAATCAAGTGCTTGGTTACCAGAGTCCTTTATAT
>JAAYFZ010000043.1 GCA_012727965.1 Clostridiaceae bacterium | reverse complement strand
TATCAACCTGTCGGTTGTAAATACAGCGGCAATGTCATCAATTGTAGGTGCCATGACAATTGCTAAACTCTATTCCGCAGGTGAGGGTTCTCCGGTTGTAAGTATTGTAGTCGGTATCGCACTTGTGCTGGCAGTCGCTCTCGCAGGTGGTTTGCTTAATGGCTATACAGTATCTTATGTTGGAGTTACGCCTATGCTGGTGACACTGGCGACAATGATGCTTTTTGAAGGCGTAGGCCTGCTTCTTAGCAAAGGCAATGCGATATCGGGCTTCCCGAAATCATTTATGTGGATAGGATCCGGCAAGATTCTGGGTGTGCCTTTTCCCATGATATTATTCATCATCGCGGTTATAGCATATGTAGTACTGCTTGAACATACCCCCTGGGGCAAACGTGTCTACATGGTAGGTTGCAACCCTACGGCAACAATGTTTTCAGGTATTAATAATAAAAAAGTGCTGATGAAGGTCTATCTTCTGTCCGCTGCCTGCGGTGCTCTGGCTGCCGTCATCATTATGTCACGATATAACTCGGCAAAAGTCGACTATGGATCGTCCTATATGATGAAATCAGTTACAGCAGCTGTCCTCGGAGGTGCCAATATAAATGGCGGCTACGGTCGGGTCATGGGTACTGTCATTGCTGTTCTGATCATTCAATCGATCTCGTCAGGACTTAATCTGCTGAATGTAAACAGATTCCTGTCAGATGTCGTAATGGGACTGCTGCTGCTGTCAGTTCTGACGATTAATTTTATCAGCGCAACTGTCAAAGACGCACGTAAGAAACGCCAGACCGCTGTCAAGATCAGCGCCTGAAGTAAAACAATGCTATAACACTATTTTATTGATATGTTTCACCTGTTCTAGGTGTACATATAGAGCAAGAAAGAAACTATAAAAGGAGGAAAGAAAATGTTTAAGAAAAGCACAGCAATTTTACTCGTTATTGCCTTGATGGCAACATTGCTTCTGGCTGCTGGATGTGGTGGAGATACAACTACTACGACAGCTGCCCCGGCAGAGACCACAACAGCTGCACCGGGAGAAACAACAACAGAAGCCGGTGGGGAAACAACAGCACCAGCTGGCGAAGCATACAAGATCGTTGTTATGCCTAAGCTGATTGGTATTCCTTACTTCAATCGTTCAGAAGAAGGTGCTCTCAAAGCCGGTGAAGATCTCGGCGTAGAGGTCATCTACAATGGTCCTTCCGTTGGTGACGCTGCTCAGCAGGTCCAGATGATTGAGGATTATATCATTCAGGAAGTTGACGCTATCTGTGTTGCTCCTAATGATGCTGCCGCTCTTACACCAGCTCTGCAGAAGGCAAAAGATGCCGGTATCGTAGTTCTTGACTGGGATACGCCTGCTGAGAAGGATCTGGTTGAACTGTCTGTTAAGCAGATAGACGACAGAGAATTCGCAGAGCTCTATTTCGATCAGCTGGTTGAGCTGTCGGGTACTGATGAAGGCGAATATGCTATCATCACCGGTGGTCTGGCTGCTGCCAACCTGAATACCTGGATTGATTTCGGTATGGAATATGCTGCCGAGAAATATCCTAATCTCAAACTGGTTACAGACAAAATCGCTAGTGACGAGTCTGCTGATGTCGCTTATCAGAAAGCACTCGACCTGCTCAAGACCTATCCTAACCTGATCGGTATCCTTGGTTATTCAACACCGGCACCTGTCGGTATTGCCAAAGCTGTTCAGGAGAGAGGTCTCCAGGGTGAAGTTGTAGCCGTTGGTTCAGCTATGCCTACAGACTCAGCTCCTTATCTGAAGGACGGATCAATGTCCGCAGCATTCCTTTGGGATCCTGCTACACTTGGTTATCTGACAGTTTACCTGGCAAAAACAGTTCTTGATGGCGGCGAAGTCACAGATGGTATGGATGTTCCGAATGTCGGCAAGATCCGTGTAGATGGCAAAGATGTCGTCATGGGCCCACCATCAGTCTTCACAGCTGAAAATGTTGATGATTTCCCGTTCTGATTAAACCTGGAGGTTGGTCGAACAGTATGATCATCGGCGTAAGCTTCGCTGATTAGTATTGATTCAGGCTCCCGCTATCATTTGATGTGGTAGCGGGAGCTTCTTAATAAACAGGAGAAAAACTTATGAGCGATTATTATCTTGGTCTCGACAATGGCGGCACAATGGTAAAAGCCGTTATCTTCGATGAGAAAGGCAGATTTGTTTCTGGCTCATCAGAGAAATTGAAAATGATCGTCCCCAGACCAGGCTTCACTGAGAGAGACATGGATGAGCTCTGGCAGGCAAATTGCCGTGTTATCAAACGGGCAGTTGAACAGGCCGGCCCGTCAGTGGCGAGAAATATACGCAGTGCAGCGTGTTCCGGGCATGGCAAAGGATTGTATCTATGGGGAACTGATGGCAGACCGGCATATAACGGCATAGTCTCAACTGACTCGAGAGCGGTGGAATATGCCCGCAAATGGACAGAAGGAGAAACCGGCCAGTATGTTCAGTCGGTCAATTTCCAGAAGATTCTGGCCAGTCAACCAGTGTCTATTTTGCGCTGGTTTGCTGATCATGAGCCAGATGTGTTGAATAAAACAAAATGGATATTCGAATGCAAGGACTATATCAGGTATCGCTTGACTGGCGAAGCTTATGCTGAGATTTCAGATTACTCAGGCTCAAATCTGATGAATTTGACAACTATGAGCTTCGATCGCGAGCTGTTGAACAAATTTGAATTGGGAGACATGATCGATAAACTGCCTCCTTTGAAAAGATCAACAGATATCTGTGGCTATATAACTGAGGAAACTGCTGCTAAGACAGGGCTGCCTGTTGGTGTGCCAGTTGCAGGCGGTATGTTTGATATTGACGCTTGCGCAGTTGCCATGAATATATTCGGAGCTGAACAATTCTGCGTAATTGCCGGTACCTGGAGTATAAACGGCTACGTATCCAAGGAACCTGTCAAAGACGGCAGTGTCATGATGAATTCCTGCTATGCCGAACCCGGATACTTCTTCATAGAAGAGGGC
>JAAYFZ010000451.1 GCA_012727965.1 Clostridiaceae bacterium | reverse complement strand
CGCTGGTGGTGTGATGGCCGTGCCGATCAGGTCGGCAGCTAAGTCAGATATTTGTTGATTAAGTGATTGCGTTCTACTTAGTGATTCATCTTCAAACTGGTCTTTTAACGCTGTTTTTGGCCGAAAAATCGACTGGTTTTGAGAGTGGGATCAGTCGAGCAGCTTACTAATTTCAGCTGCCGGCATAGGCCGATAATAATAAAATCCCTGGACATAGCCGCAGCCGATCGATTTGAGGTGATCTAGCTGCAGAGCAGTCTCAACGCCCTCAGCGACAATATTGATTTCCAGGCCGGCAGCAAGGCTGACGATCAAGTCGACTATTGCCGTATCCTTATTATCTATCTGCAGATTAGAGATAAACTGCCTGTCAATTTTGATTGTATCTATGGGAAGCTGACGAATACGGTTAAGCGATGAATACTGCGTACCGAAATCGTCAATAGCCAGCCTGACACCAAGTGCCTTGAGTTCAGTCAGCATCTGCGTAGATTCCGCAAGTCCGATAGAAGCTGTACTCTCTGTTATTTCAAGTTCAAGCAGTCCTGGATCAAATCCGGTTTCCTCAAGTATCTTCCTTATCTTGCCGACCAGAGAAGTGCTGATCAGCTGACGAAGTGACAGATTGACAGCTACTGTAATTGGACGATCTATCTGCTTCTGCCAAATTCTGCCCTGAAGGCAAGCCTGCCGCAAAACAAATTCTCCAATCGAGTGGATCATCCCGTTTTTCTCTGCCAGAGGTATGAAATCACCGGGCGGCACAAGTCCGTATTTCGGATGCTGCCAGCGAAGCAGCGCTTCAGCTCCGGTAATCAAACCGCTCTTAAGCTCGATCTGTGGCTGATAATTGAGAAACAGCTGATTTTCCTCGAGGGCAGCATGAAGATCATTTGCCAATAGTGCCTGCCTGGAATTTGAAGCCTTAAGGCTCTCATTGCAGAAGAACGCTTGATTCTTGCCAAGATTTTTGGCCTCATACATTGCCAGATCGGCGTTCTGAATCAGTGTATCGAGATCCTCGCCATCACGCGGATATAGTGCCAGACCAGCCGAGACCGTAACTTGATAACGGTTTCCCCGCAGCTTAAATGGTTCTTGGAACATCTCCAAAATCGGAGCCAGCAGCTCAAGTGCCTGCCTCTCGTCATCGACAGGATCAAGCAGCAGCAAAAATTCATCGCCGCCGAAGCGCCCAAGCATATCACTGTCTCGCAGAGAATTCTGCATCTGCAGCGATAGACGCTTCAGAAGCTCATCGCCACCGTCATGACCGATACTGTCATTTACGGCCTTAAACGCATCTAAGTCCATAAAAGCAATCGCTAGCTGTTTATCATCTTCTGCAGCCTGATCCAATTTAGCTCCAGCCAGTTCGAGAAAACGCGTCCGATTAACCAGCCCGGTTAAGCGGTCATAGTAAGCCAGCGATTTGATCGTTTCCTCGCGTCTGACATGATCGATGGCGCTATAGGTGATATTGCTGAGTATATTGATGAACTCCAACTGCATTTCATCCCATATCAGAGATTTTTCCGTAGAACTGAAGGTCAGATCGCCAATAATATTATCCTTGTCACGCAGCTGTTTGATAATCAAGGACTTAATACCATATTTTAAGAAATATTCACGCAATAATTCCTCTTCGGCAGGGATATCATCTATACTTCTGAGAACCAGTAAGCCTTCGTTCGTAAGCTTGCTGCTGGTCCAGCTATATATGTCATTTGAAACTTCTATCTGGTCATCATCAAAAACAATAGAATCTGTATCAGACCAGCTAAATGCTCTGGTTGACTTATTAAGCTCGCTATCATAGAAATAGACCGCTCCGCTATCTGAGCCCAGGAAATGGGCACTAGAGCGCAGCAGATG
>JAAYFZ010000042.1 GCA_012727965.1 Clostridiaceae bacterium | reverse complement strand
GTGAAATGCATTGGAATAACATTTGCCGGTCTGATTTGCCGGACAATATCATAGGCCTGGCCAGCATCGATCGTATAATAACCGCCAACTGGTATGAGCGCCAGGTCCAGATCAGCTAAAGCAAAACGCTGCTCATCAGTTAGCTCATGTCCTAGATCCCCGATATGTGCGATCTTCATACCCGCCGCTAAGATGATATGAATTGTATTACTGCCTCTTTTTGTGCCTCCGGTCTCGTCATGTTTTGTATATAGTTTCTTGAAATAGAAAATATCAGGGTCCGGATCAAGCGGCCAAGCCTGAGCAAGATCAATTTCCTCAAGTATTCCCTCAGGGGCAGCTTGAAAATTAACAGCTGCTCTGCAATTATGATCATGGTGATTGTGCGAAGACAGCATGGCATGCGCCTTGATATGAAGAGGCGGATAGCCGATCTTGTCACCTTGGTATGGATCGATAATCAATGAATATTTATCATTGGCAATACTGAAGCATGAATGTCCATGCCAGGTCAATTTGATCTGCGTCATAGCTATCATCTCCTATCGTTGTATAAGCTTAGTTTCAGGTTAAGCTTATTTTAACTATCCGCATATATTATACCGCCGATATTATTTTCATGCGTGTCAAATTTACACATGTACTTCGAAGCTCGACTTTTGCCAATATAGATTGAGAAACCTATCATAAGTCATCATAACGTGCAGCTCTGCACGTTATTACCACCATACTTCGTGCATACTTGCACGTTTATCGCACTTATATTCATGATTATGTTATAATGTTGTTGTCGCCGGAGGTGAAGATGTAATGAGAAGAGCAATTTGGCAGAATCTGCTTGATTGGAAATCCAGGGAGAATCACAAACCGCTTATTATCAGAGGTGTTCGGCAGTGCGGCAAAACTTGGATACTGAAGGAGTTTGCTGAGCACTGTTACGAAGACTATATCTATTTGAATTTTGAAGGTAACCCTCAGCTCAAAGCTATTTTTCTAGCCGACCTCGACCCTGTTAGAATTATTCAAGAACTAGAGCTATTAAATAACAGAAGAATCGATGTTGGCAAGACACTCATTATTTTCGATGAGATTCAATTTTGCAACGAGGCTTTGACCAGTCTGAAATATTTCAACGAAAACATGCCTGCAGCAAGTATTGTCGCGGCAGGCTCTCTGCTCGGTCTTGCTTTGTCAAAACCGCTATCCTTCCCTGTAGGCAAGGTTGATTTTCTCGATCTCTATCCTTTGTCCTTTTCAGAGTTCATTCTAGCCTGTGGCGAGGACCTGATTTATGAGAGACTGCAGCAACTGCAAGCCGCTGATGACATGCCAGCCAGTATACACCCTAAGCTCAAGAACCTGCTTCAAGAGTATTTCTTCACCGGTGGGATGCCTGAGGCCGTTTATTCTTGGGTGAAGAATCGCGATCCGGAAGAGGTGGCAATGATTCAGAGGTCCATTCTGGATAGCTATGAACTTGATTTTGCTAAGCACGCTCCAGACCGTGATTTTGAGAAGCTTTCTTTGATTTGGCATGCTGTACCGGCTCAGCTAGCTCAACAGAATCAGAAATTCATCTTCAACAGGGTAAGGGAAGGCTATCGCGGCAGAGATCTCGAAAGTTCTTTGCAATGGCTGATATCAGCAGGTCTTGTATATAAGGTTTCTAAAATCAGCAAACCATCTATTCCTCTATCCGCATATTCCGATGACAGTTTCTTCAAGCTTTATTTATGTGATATTGGCCTGATGAGAGCGATGGCTGATATCCCGATAATGTCCATAAAACAGCAAGATTCCTTGTTCGCTGAATTCAAAGGAGCTATTACAGAGAACTTTGTTCTAAATGAACTTTATACAACCGGTATCCATCCCTATTTCTGGAAATCCAAGCAGACTGCTGAAGTAGATTTCGTTTGCAGAGTTGGTACAAATATTATTCCCATCGAGGTAAAAGCCGATGAGAATGTCAGGTCAAGGAGTCTATCGGTATATACTGAGAAATACAAACCGGACATAACAGTAAGAATGTCAATGAAAAAGCCAGGTAATGATCCGCCTATGTACAGCATCCCTCTATATTTGGCTGGAAAACTGCAGGATTGGTTCAAATAAATCAAACATTTAATGGTGACGTCAATGGATACTTTTGATAATAGGATCTCAATTCTTCTGGTCGAAGATGATAAAGCATTAAGCATGGGGCTGGAATATGCTCTGATCAGCGAGGGCTTCCTGGTCAAAGCTGCTGATAGAATCAATTCCGCCCGAGACATTATGTTTTCGGAACAATACGATCCAGACATTATCATTCTTGATATCATGCTCCCAGATGGCACTGGCTATGATTTCTGCGCTGAGCTTGCAGCTTACAGGCGCAATCGAAGCAAGCCGGTCTGGCCGGTCATTTTCCTCTCAGCCTGTGACAGCGAGGCTAATATTGTTATGGGACTTGACGGCGGAGCCGATGATTATATCACCAAGCCATTTCGGGTAAAAGAACTAATCTCGCGCATCAAGGCGGTTCTGCGCAGAAACCACTCAATAAGCACCTCTACACTCAGCTGCGGTCCGATCACTATCGATATTCAAGATCACCGTGCCTGGAAACTTGGACAGGAGCTGCAGCTGACTGTGATGGAATTCAGGCTGCTGGCTGCCATGATGCGCAATCAGGGACGAGTTCTGTCGAGGCAGATGCTGCTGCAATCTCTCTGGGATGATCGTGGCGAGTATATAGATGATAATACATTGTCAGTTCACATGAGTCATTTGCGCGACAAGCTTGAATCAGATCCGGGTGACCCCAAGCTGATCCAGACAGTGCGCGGAGTAGGCTATAGATTTTGTGCGGAGGCAATCAATGATTAACTTTCTGATCAATCCCGGGCAGCGAAGGCTGCTGATCTGTTTTCTTGCCGTCACTATTTTGATCGCTGCTGTCAGCGGTTATATGTCAGAATTATTTGCCAGACAATTTCTTGCGACCCAGATCGAGGAAAAAATCGCTATGATCGGCTATCTATCTGAAGCAGATCTGCTGCAGAGTGCTGACCAGATTGAACATATTACGGTTTCTAGCCTGCTAGATGGTAAATATGATCTGTCACAGCTTGAATCAGGCCGTACCTGGATGGCCGCCTATGGTTATGAGCAACCTGATACCTGGAGCTTCTATGCTGCACACGATAAACTGGGCAGGACTGGTTTTCTCTTCTCTTTTTTACCGGCTGCTGCAAGTATCCTGATCATCTCTATTTTCAGCTACATAACTGTATCTTCTCTTTACAGGCATATGCGCAAACTAGCCGACAAAGCGCAGCAGATCGCGACAGATCCAAGCAGGACAGTTTTGCTTGGCGATCGATCTTCGGG
>JAAYFZ010000450.1 GCA_012727965.1 Clostridiaceae bacterium | reverse complement strand
CTTAGCCCTGAGTGGACGCTCCTCTGCTCTTAAGATTACTTTTTCCATAACTAGACCATCCTTTCTGGTACATTCAGGCACCTTAGAAGTTTTTGTATAAGTAAAAAGCAACACTATTATACCGCTGTTCCAGCCTGAGGTCAAAGCGACAACCTGTTTGTTACGATGGAAGTGTTGAATCTGTCGGGTTAGAATTGTTAAATCTATCGGATTCATGTTTTCGTATTGCCTATAACAGCACTGGCGCCTTGACTGCTGTATAATCGTTTGCATCAATTAAACTGAGGAGACAATCAAATGAATATACAATTTCCAGTACAAGAATCCGTAAACGCAAGATACAGTGTTCGTAATTACAGCGATCGGCCCATAGACGCAGAGACAAGACAAGCTATCGAGGACTTCATCAGCTCGATGGACAATCCTTTTGCCAGTCAGGTGAAATTCCACTATCTCGACCAGAATGCTATGCAAGGTCAGGAGAAGCTTGGTACATATGGCGTGATAAAAGGCGCTAAGCAGTATATTGGCACGACCATCAAGTCGGAGCCGGAGGCGCTTGAAGCAGTCGGTTATGAGCTCGAAGCAGTCATGCTTTACCTCGCAAATCAGGGGATCGGTACCTGCTGGCTCGGCGGCACCTTCGACCGCGCTGGATTTGCCAGCGCCATGAATGTAGGTGAGGATGAAATCTTCCCGGTAATAACTCCCTATGGCTACCCGGCCGCCAAGAAACATGTAAAAGAAGTCATGATGCGCAAGTTGATCAAGGCAGATCAGCGCAAGGATTGGAAAGAGCTATTCTTCTATAACGATTTTAATACAGCCCTCACCACGGCACAAGCCGGCGAACTGGAGTTCGCACTTGAGATGGTGCGCCTAGCTCCGTCAGCCTCCAATAAACAACCCTGGAGAGTAGTGCTGACCGACACCGGCTGCCACTTCTATGAATACAAAGAACCAGGCTATAGCGATCGCTTCCCTTATGATATACAGCGCATCGACATGGGCATCGCCGCCTGTCACTTCGACCTGGCTGTAAAAGAGAAAAACATCGCCGGTCATTTCGTGACAGATAACAAGCCCGATATTATATGGCCGGCAAATATCGAATATGTATTCAGCTGGGTAAGAGATTAAGTCGAGAGAGGTACGACCATGACGCTAGAGGTACTGCCACAGAAGCTTGCCGTCTGCAAGCTGTCCGATCTATCACAAATTGATTATACTGATGAATATCTCTTCATCGGCAAAACAGACGAAGAGATATCTCTCGTTTGCAGCATAGACAAGATTCCAGAAAACACATCTGAAACCGATGTAACCTGGCGTGCCTTCAGAATACAAGGGCAGCTTGATTTTTCTCTTATTGGCATACTGTCGAAAATATCAGCGCTTCTCGCCGACAACCAAATCGGTATCTTCGCCATATCCACATTCAACACAGATTATATCCTGACAAAAGACGAGAACTTCAACCGTGCGCTTGAGGTTTTGGTTGGCGCGGGGTATGAGGTGGGGGAGTGGAATTTTCATATTGGTGTAATCAACTAGCAAGAACACGATTTGCAAGACTATGTTCTTGCTAATTCTTGAGTAAAGTATTATGCTTACATTAAGAATACTTTTAGGTGGTGAGAATAATGCACTTTATTGGCAGAGAAAGAGAGCTGCAAGAACTTGAACAGCAATTTCAGAGTGATAATTTTGAGTTCAGTGTCATTTATGGTCGCCGTAGGATAGGCAAGACCTGGCTGATCAGAAAATTCATTGAAAACAAATCTGCTATCTTTTTCACCGGTCTTGAGGCAAGTGCTCAGTCTAATCTCGAATCGATGTCTCAGGCCGTTCATCAATATTTTGGACAGGGTGGTATGGCGGCATTTCGTGATTATTCGTCTCTATTTAGCTACATTGCAAGCCAGGCTCGTGATAAGCGTCTTATATTTGTTATTGACGAGTATCCATACCTGGCCGGTTCGTCACCGGAAATATCGTCTGTATTGCAGCGTTTTTGTGATCATGAGTGGAAAAGCAGCAAACTTCATCTAATACTATGTGGTTCATCTATGAGCTTTATGGAACGACAGGTTCTTGGTGCAAAGAGTCCGCTTTACGGACGAAGAACCGCACAGTACAAGCTGCAGCCTTTTAACTGGTTCGAGAGCCGTCAGTATTTGCGGGAAATGTCTCTTGAGGATGCAGCTGTTTTGCACAGTGCTACAGGAGGTGTTGCCGAGTATTTGAGCTTCATCTCACCGGAGCAACCATTGGCCGATAATTTGATAAGTCTATTTTTCACTACGAGTGGTCGATTATTCGAAGAACCATCAAATCTTCTTAAGCAGGAGCTACGGGAGCCGCGCGTCTATAATGATTTGCTAGACGCTATTGCAAGTGGTTCGTCTAAGAGCAATGAAATAGCAACCAAAGCCCATTTACCATCCGGTGCGATGAATCATTATATCGATTCGCTTATTGATCTTGATATCCTTGAAAAAGAAAGGCCGATTCAGAATGAGCAGAGTCGCAAGACAATATATCGCATCAAAGACGGATGTTTCCGTTTCTGGTACCGTTATGTTATGCCAAATTTGAATGCTATCAATGCAGGATTAGGACCGCAGGTGTTTGCAAAAATTGTTCAAGACGATCTGCCTAATTTCATGGGTCAAGGTTTCGAACAAATATTTATCGATGCTTTTGATAGATGGAACTTTACCGAACAGCTGCCTGACCTGTTTGTGAAGCGTGGTCGCTGGTGGGGCAATAACTCAATAGAAAAGCGAGAAGAAGAAATTGATCTTGTTGCCATAGGCACTAAGATAATTTGCTGTGGCGAGGCAAAATGGCGTAATGAAAAAGCTGATATAAGTGTTATTGAGCAGCTTGAGAAAAAGAGTCAGCTTCTAAAGGGAAGCAATTATTATTATATTGTTCTCAGCCGTTCCGGCTTCACCAAAAGTGCGATTAAGTATGCAAATGATAGATCCGATATAATGTTGAGAAGTTTGGCCGATTTAGATAACTGATTAATCGGAAAGGTGTTAGACCATGATAATCAGCGCGAGCCGTAGAACAGATATTTCAGCCTTCTATAGCGAGTGGTTTATGAACCGCCTTAATGAAGGCCATGTGCTGGTACCTAATCCGATGAATCCTCATCAGGTTGGCCGCGTTCGGCTTGATCCAGAAGTGGCTGAGTGCATTGTCTTCTGGTCGAAAAATCCCGAACCGATGCTTACGCGCCTGCCGGAGCTTAATGATTACAAATACTATTTCCAATATACGCTAAATGCCTATGGTCACGATATCGAGCCTGGTCTGCCAGCAATTGAGCGGCGTATTGATACGTTTATCAGGCTCAGTGCTGCCATCGGTCCCGGGCGTGTGATCTGGCGCTATGATCCTATCTTTGTAAATGATACCTATACGATTGAGTGGCATATTGAGAGGTTCGCATATCTTGCGGATCTGCTATCTCGCTCGACGAAACAATGCACGATTAGTTTTGTTGACCACTATCCCAAAAACTCAAAATCAATGAAACAGGCAGCTATCCAGCCGATGACTGATAAACAAATACTGGTTCTGGCAAAAGCCTTCGGCGCGATTGCAGGTGAGCATGGCTTGTCGGTTATGACCTGTTCAGAGGCGATTGATCTAGCTGATTATGGCATCGGTCATGCCAGCTGCATAGATAGAAATCTGATTGAAAAAATCACGGGTAAGACTTTTGCCAGTGTGAAGAAGGATAAAAATCAGCGGTCTGAATGTGGCTGTATTGCCAGCATAGATATTGGCATATACAACACCTGCGTCCATGGCTGCGCATACTGCTATGCGAATTTCAGTGAGGACAGGACCAGGCGTAACTTCGCCGCTCATGATCCGGACTCGCTGCTATTGGTAGGAGAGTTGTCGCCAGATGCGGTAGTAAAAGACCGAGAGATGATTGTGCAGGGAGTTACTGATCGTCAGACGAGGTTGGATTAGGGGTTAATCGAATTTTACTAAAAAGGTCATTATCCTGACACTTGATGCATAAACGGATATAACAGGGGCATCAATTAATCAAGCAAGAAGTCAATGATATTCTTGACCCTGATCCCGGAGTAGTCGTTGAAGACAGTTTGATCCATGGTCAATATATATTTTGGGTAGTTATCAGAAATGGATTCTAAAGGTCTTAGCTCTCGCTCTCTCGTTTTCTCATCCATGATAGTAGCTGAAACTTGATAGTAGCATTTTTCGTCCGTTTTCGAGGCTACGAAATCAACTTCTAACGAACCTATTTTACCAATGGTAACCTCATAGCCGCGTCTCAACAGTTCCAAATAAACGATATTTTCTAAAACATGACCATAATCTGTGTCACGTAGGCCGGTCAGTCTATTACGGATACCCATATCCACGAAATAATACTTTTCAAGGGTTTTCAGAAACATCTTTCCTTTTAAGTCATAGCGGTTTGCCTTGTAGATGATAAATGCATTTTCGAGCATTTTAAGATAATTATCAATCGTATCGCTAGTAGTTTTCCTACCGCTACTGGTTAGATAGTCGCTTATTTTTTTAGTTGAGACGATGCAGCCAATATTGGCTGCGATATATTTTAAAATGCTTTCAAGAAGGGCGGCATCCCTAACTCCATTTCTTTCAATAACATCCTTCATAAGAACAGTATTGTAGATCCCCTCCAGAAAAGGACCGATGGTATCTGGAGTGTCTAATAGTTCTATGATAGTGGGAAGTCCCCCGTATCGAAGATATTGATTAAATTTATCATGGGGACTCATCTCTTTGTCTGATTCTAAGAAATCTAAATACTCTTTATAAGATAAAGGCAGCATTTTAATCTCAATATACCGGCCCGACAATAATGTGGAAAGCTCTGAAGATAAAAGATACGCATTTGACCCGGTTATATAGATATCGACATTGGCATCCACAAGGAAAGAATTAATAGCTCTTTCCCATAAAGATACCTGCTGGACTTCATCAAGAATAATGTAATGTTTTTTATTTGGGTCAAGAATACGCTTGCTAATATATGCTTGGAGCTCCTTGTAAGTGGTAATTTCATCGAATTCAAATGATTCGAAATTCATCCGGATAATATGGTTTCTGTCAACACCGCTCGTAATCAAATGATTTTCGAAAAGTGAAAGTAAGGTCGATTTGCCTGAACGTCTTATACCTGTGACTACTTTAATCAATTTTTTATCCCTAAACTGAATGAGTTGATCAAGATAATGATTTCTATTTTTCACAACATCGCCCTCCACGCAAATAGAGTATAACTATAAAAAAAGTTAATTTCAACACTTATTCGACTATACTCTAAAAACTTTTCGTTTTTTAATAGTATTAAGATTATAAAATAGAGCCATGCCACAAACCTAAGCTTGCGATATAATTGTTTTGTAAACAAATGGCCGTTGCATAAGTCAGCAATATAGGAGATGACATGATTAAGAAAAACACAATTATTTATATCTCAGCAACTGTTTTGGTGGCAGCGGCGCTTGTGATTGTGCTGCTTTTGAGCAGTATGCAGCAGAATAAGACTGCTTATAGTGAGCCTTCTGAAGGTGAGAATCAGACTGAGGTTGTGTATCAGTTTTCAGAGTCACTTTATATGATGCCGTTTTTATCCTTTATGCCGACAAAAGAATCAATGAGCCATTTTGTTTATTGGTTTGATGAAAATGAACTTAGAATAGTTGGCACGGCTAATAAGCGAATCGATTACTACAAGTTTAGTGATGGCCCTCAGAAGCTGACTGTTCAGGATATAGAGGATAAAACTGAGTATTCTAGCATAGCTTCTGATCTGCGCTTATCGTCTTATGATAATATCAGCAGGCAGGCTTCGTATGTTAAGCAAGGTAAGAACTCGGAACGCTATGATATTTACAGAGCGGATCGTGAGGTTTGGCTTGTTCGTGTCTCTGATGACTCAATATTTAATATTTATCTGCTGGAGGCTAAATCGGATTTCGATATCAGTGCCTGGGATGAGACTTTTGCCGTTATAGAAACTGGCGATACTGTTTATGGTGCGACTTTTCCCATTGGAAATCATATGCACAAGTTTGAAATGAACGATGAGGTTTTCGTTCCTGATGACAAGTTTATGTGTACGATCGAAACCCCTGATTACCTGTCGCTTGATAGTGTTTTCTTCGCTAAGGATGTAATTATGAAGCAGCTTGAGATTGTAGATAAGACGGATATTGCTGATCAGATCGAACAGGAAGAGGGAATTAACTATGCTGCGGAGATAATTGGTGGCCGAGATTATATTTG
>JAAYFZ010000449.1 GCA_012727965.1 Clostridiaceae bacterium | reverse complement strand
GTTTCTAGTCTTGCGATTGATGATATGTTGAATCGAAATGGCATCATCAACTCCCTTGTAGTGAAATCAGGCATAATACGTTTCATAGGATAAAATGCCCGCACTTTTATTATGAAGCAGTCTGCGGATACATCGTCAGGAAAGCTGCAGCTGCTATTTCTAAAACCAAGCGACTCCAGGTCCTGGCTCAATTGCAATCTCTCGCTCTCGTCAAGTTCACCATCTCGAATGAGTCTGGCTGAGTACTGATAGCATAGATCATCAAACTCCACCCTTTTGATAAAAGGAATCATCAGGAGAATCGATTGAACCAGTATAATTGTCATGATCATGATTCCAAATGCTATCACAATTACGCGACCCATTTCAGTCAACCCTGGAATATTTCTGCAGCCAAAGACGACCACCAAGTTGTTAGCTGGGCAATAACGGTTCCCGAAAACTCTTTCAATCCAGGAATGATTATGGCAGCTGCAATTATGATGCCTGCGGCTATACCAATGACCTCATTGATACCAAATCCTCTCCTGTTAAGAAGAGCGGCTCTTTCAAGCTTAAATTTAGACGTTTTTTCAATCCTCATTTTCTTTTTCATTGTCTGTACATCCTTTCTTTATTTTCAGCGGCAACTCCGCCAAATAACATGTATCACTATCCTGTCCTGTGCAAGCTTGAACTTATGCGTCAATGCTAACTGAATATACTGCCCAGCGAATTCAACATTTCGGTAATGATTGGCCAGAGCATAAGGATCATAACAGGTAAGAGTGCGAGCACTGCACATAACAACAATGCACTCTGAAGTTGCTTACTTCTCCTGCGGACATGCTCAACATAACGGGCAAAAAGAAGGTTCTCCATCTGGGCAAAAGCCTTGCCGGCGACACCAGTCACCAGACACTGTCTGAGATTATTCGCCAACAGGGCAGTCTCATGCTTACCGAATTTCAGTTCTAGTTCACGAAGGGCTAAATCCAGATCGCCTGTTAGCTGCCAGGCGGCAGACATTTTTTCAAGAGCTAGACGCAACTCCTGATCGTTCGCAGATTCAGGTAAAGAAACTAGAATATCGCCCAGCAGCAGACCGGAATCAAGCTCCATATTTATGAATCGATATATTTTATAGAGCAGACTGCCGAAATATTGTGATCTCTTCTTCGCTTGCGCTGAAATCATACTATTCAGTAAACAGATCCAGCAGAGACCTAATAGCAAGGTATGGTTGTTTCCACTTATAACAAGTAAAATTGGAAGCAACATATAAGCTAAACACAGATATAGCAGACTCTTTTTACTGCTTATTCCAGCTGCTTGCAACAAACTGCGCACACTGGTAATCAGATTTGTTGATTTCAAGCTAATATCGTTCAATTGTTCGTCATGATCATTGTCCATCTGTCTTCTGATTTCCTTCAATAGCGAGCTCGACCGGCAGATAATCGCTGGTATTAGCCGATATATCAAGAAGATCAACAGAATAGCAACCACGAACAGGAGAAGGTATTTCACGACAACAGCCTCCTTAATCATTAATTCTTCTAATTATGATCAGTAATATTGCCAGGCCTGAGGCGAAGCTTACAATCGACGCAATTAGAAGTAAAAAGCCTATGGCTGACGATAAAAATGCTGATCTCACACTTTCATTGCTGATTATGCGGCCGGCAAAAACAACGAAGCCAAATGCGAAGCACAAAATGGTACTGCGAAGGTCTGTTCTGCTGCTGATTCTTCTTTGCTGATATGCCTCCTCAAGTCTAAAAAACTGGAGTTCAAGCGTCTCCATGAGCACAGGCAAATCACCTCGATGACGTGTATTTACTTTTACCGCAGCAATCAGGTCAAGAAATTGCTCCTGATGCGAGAACTCACTGAATTTGTCCAGGGCCTGTTCAAGTGGCATACCACCCTTGATCCTGTTTAGCATAGCCCTGATGGACTCTTTGAGATCTTCAGATATATCCGCATTCAGAGTTTGTTCGAAGGCATAAATGAGATCGGATTTAACTTGGCACCAGCGACTCAGTGCCGAGGTAAGTATAATCACTTGTTTCCTCATTTTCCTTTTCCCGGATAATTTCAAATGCATATGAATCCTTCTCCTTGTTATACCCATTGACTTTCACTATTTTTTGGACCTTGAACGAGTTTAGATAAATGATCATATTTACACTTCTAGCAAGCATCTGTTTTAGCGAGTAATCTTGTTCACCGGCTGATACAGTTCTGGCCAGCGATATCAGACGATCAAGCGCATCTTCAGCGCTGATTGCATGGATCGTAGCCAGGCAACGATGTCCTGAATAAGCAGCGCGCATAAATTCATAAGCTTCATCACCTACGATTTCACCTATGCAGTAGGTATCAAGCGACATAGTCAAACCATCAGAAACCAGATCACGCAAACTAACCGGCCTGCCGCCTTCATTAACTCTTCTGATGCGCTGGCTCATACAGCAGGGTTTGTCAGCATAAATTTCAGAATCACTCTCAGCAATTAAGACCCGTTCGAGCGGAGGCATGGCATTGATCATGGCTCTCAACAGAGTTGTCTTGCCTGATCCTCCTTTGCCACAAATAAGAAAACTGCACTGTGATCCGGCGATATCTGATAACAGAGTAGTATCCGATGGCTCAAACATACCAGCAGCCGCGAGATCTTCTAAGCTTAACGAGACGCTTGGATGCTTACGAATACTAAGACTGGAATGTTCTACACTTCTTGGCGGAACAGTTACATTTATGCGTAGCCGTCGCTTCGAATCAGTCACTCGACAATGACTGTCATTTTCATTGATTAGTCCGCCCTGTCGTATTATCAGAAGACGGCAGAAAGTTTCATAGGCAGAAGAACTCTCGAAGGCAGTACTAACACGCATACGCACACCGAATTTCTTAACGGTGATTTCAGTTGGCGATACAGCATCAATGTCTGATATGTCCGGGTCATCGATCAGATACTGCAAAGGACCGTAGCCAAAAAGCGAGTCAAGCACTTGCTGCTGCAGTTGATTTCGGTAAAGTCCAGCACGAATGCTCAGTTCCTCTGCATACTTCACGATCAAATCTTTGAGAGCTGCTCTGTCATTCCCTTCGTCAGCGGAAGCTGCAAGTTCTGGGTGCTCATCGAGAATTCGTATGCAAACCTTGCTGATCAAATCAGTAAGGCTATCTCCCTCTTTCTGTTGATCAGAGCGATCACTAAACATACAAAAACTGCTGTCTGATGAAACGCCACAGCTTGCTATCGTCTGTACAAGCAATTCAGGTGATTGGATCAAGCTCATAGTCAGTACTCCTATTGTTTTTGCTGTATAGATTGAACCTATATCAGACATAAGACCATTCAAATTATGTTCAGCTTCCTGAACATGGCTCTATATTCTTTCTTATTTGCCCGTGACGGCATCAAAGCATAGGGTTTACTGCTACCGACAAGACCTCGACGTCTCTGGTCGTATGACACAGTTCCTATAAGCCTGTCATTACAAAGTTCATTTAGTGATGATAAACTCAGCTCCTGCCCCTTCTGATAGTCATGTGCCGCTATATGAAATTTGTTCATGTCAGCAAGCTGATATAGACGCATAAATGTCATGATCCGACCAATAGTTCTGAGGTCGGCGGTATTCGCATGGACTGCGGTTATGACACGATCTGCCAGAGCTAGAGAAACACAGGTCAAATCATCATAAATCAGAGGTCCAGCCAAAATTATAACCAGTTCATAATGTTTTCTGGCCAAACTGATAACCTGACAGAAATCAGCAGACAATTCTCGCTCAAAATACTCAAATCTTCCAGAAGGCATCAAGAGCGACAGCCCTGGAACCGCAGTCTTCCTGGACAATGACTGCAGTTTATCGAAATCAAGATTGCCATCTCTTGCAGCATTTAGTGCCGAATCGAGATATGCCGTCAGCACTGAACCCATGCTTTTACGATCAATTTTTTCCAGGCCTAACAAAAGATCAGATCGCGGATCAAGCCAATCTGCATCTATAAGTAGAACGTTTTTCTTATGCTTCGTAGCAGCAGCAGCTAGCTCACAAGCCATTTCTGCCGAATGCCAGACACAGATGACAGATGCGTCTTCGCAGGGCAAATCTTCCTGACTCTCTCTTTCTTGATGTAAATCAACAATTCTTGACTGTTTGAGAGCTGAGGCAACCTCATCAGGATGAGGCCGTTCATTTGGATCTGCAGCCAGACATCGGACGAGCACTCTGCTTACAGCTGATAATTCTGCAGGCAGTGATGAGGCTAACTCTGCAAGTGGTGTTTCTGAGATTACCGATACAGACTTCTTAAGCAAATACTCAAACATGACAAGTGCCAGCGAATAAGTATCGCTTGCTGTCTGCGGCCTTCCACCTCGGTGTTCAGGTGCAGCATAACGGTGGGTACAGCTCTTGACATTATGCGGATCTAGACAAGCGGAATCGAAATCAATAAGAACAGGCAATCCATTTTTTCGTATTATGATGTTATCTGGCTTAATATCTAGGTGAAGAAGCGGTTTGTCAAACATTGTCTGAATAAATGTCAACAGATCAAACAGCTGCGAAAACAAATTGCTTATGACTCTTATGTCAGTTTCCGAATAATTGCTCAAAACCTGGCCCTCAACATATTCGAAGAGACAGCAGGAATCCTCAGTTGGAACTATATATGAACTGCCAAAACATCTTGGCAAACAAGGATGACACGTCTGCTCAAGTAGTTCAGTAACTGTAATGTCGGCAAAAACAGCATTTTTCTTAGCAATATATTCCGGTTTACCGGCATCAGAATAAACAACCCAGGTAGATCCTCTCATACCAGCTGCGATCAAATTTTCAGCCGCTACATTATCAAAGTGTCTGAATTCACCGTCGATCATTTATCCTGTACCTCCTGATTGCAAAGATCTAATAGACTCCGCAGATAACTTGATAACAGCATATAAAAAGCAGGCACCCCTGAGGGCACCTGCTAAATGACAATTTACGACATTTTATGACAATATACTATCTTTAGACCTGTTCAAGCATCAGTATTTATGCTGATTTTTCTTCCTTCAAAGTGAGTTGTGGCTGTTCCTCTTTCAGGACACAGGCTTTTGTAATAGTGCATGTCGCAACATCGTCTCTCGAGGGAATATCAAACATAATATCAAGCATGATTTCCTCAAGAATCGCTCTTAGACCACGGGCACCTGTTTTGCGCTCAAGTGCTTGTTTGGCAATCTCACGGATCGCATCTTCGTCAAATATTAACTCGACATCATCAAACTCCAGAAGCTTTTTGTATTGCTTAACCAGCGCATTCCGAGGTTCCTGAAGGATTTTTACGAGAGCATCCTCCGAGAGTCCTTCCAGCGATACAATTACCGGAACACGTCCGATAAACTCAGGAATCAGACCATATTTCAACAGATCCTGCGGCATGATGCTGCTAAGAAGATTTACAGCTTCCTTTTCCTGTCTGGTTTCAATTTTCGCGCCGAAGCCAATTGACTTCTGACCGATTCTATTCTGGATAATTTTTTCCATTCCGTCAAAAGCGCCACCACAGATGAAGAGAATATTGGTCGTGTCGACCTGAATGAATTCCTGATGCGGATGCTTACGTCCACCCTGAGGCGGTACATTTGCAATCGTACTTTCAAGAATTTTCAAGAGAGCCTGCTGAACACCTTCGCCGCTGACATCACGGGTTATCGAAGGATTATCCGACTTCCTTGTGATCTTGTCGATCTCATCGATATAGATTATACCGCGCTGAGCCTTTTCAATATCAAAATCAGCATTCTGAATCAGCTTCAACAGTATATTCTCGACATCCTCACCGACATAGCCAGCTTCTGTCAAAGCCGTTGCATCAGCAATTGCAAAGGGTACATCAAGTATCCTTGCAAGAGTCTGTGCCAGCAATGTTTTACCGCTGCCGGTAGGACCAAGCAGCATAATATTGCTCTTTGACAGCTCAACATCCTGTGAATCTGCCTTTGCCTTGTCTTTTTGCTTTTTATTCTTGCGGGTGTCGCTATCGCTGCCTGCTGTAAAAACACGTTTGTAATGATTATATACAGCAACTGATAAGGCCTTTTTGGCCCGATCCTGACCAATAACATATTGGTCGAGTGCTTCCTTGATCTTCAGAGGTGACATCAACTCGGTAAAAGCCGGCGATTCGGCAGCTTCCGCTTCCAGAACCTCCATCTCTTCATCAAGAATTTCTTCACACAACTGAACACATTCGTTGCAGATAAAAACACCTGGTCCCGCGATCAGTCTGTTCACCTGACCTTCTGATTTGCCACAAAAGGAACAGGACACAGGTGTGTATATATCCTGCGAAGAACCAGTCCCTTTTTTACTGCGCGGCTGCTGTCCGCCGCCACCCTTGCCTTTGTTTCCGTTTTCTGACATCTATTAAGCCCTCTTCTCCATTATCTGGTCGATTATTCCATATTCCTTAGCCTGCTCAGCATCCAGCCATCTATCTCTCTCGGTATCAAGAGCGATCTTCTCGATGGATTGTCCAGTACGCTCAGCCAGTATTTTGTTTAGTCTGTGTTTCATCTTAAGTATATGCTCAGCTGCAATATGGATGTCAGTTGCCTGCCCCTGGGCACCGCCAGAGGGCTGATGGATCATAATTTCAGCATTTGGCAGAGCAAAGCGCTTGCCAGGAGCACCGGCCGCCAGCAAGAATGCACCCATACTCGCCGCCATACCCATACATATAGTCTGTACATCAGCCTTGATATACTGCATGGTGTCGTAGATCATAAGTCCTGAAGTGACCTCGCCTCCGGGGCTGTTTATGTATAGCTGGATATCCTTATCTGGATCTTCAGCCTCAAGAAACAGCAGCTGCGCTGTAATTAGACTGGCAGTAACGGAATTCACCTCATCACTAAGGATGATAATTCTCTCCTTAAGCAGTCTTGAAAAAATATCATATGACCGTTCACCACGATTAGTTTGTTCAACAACAACAGGTACTAAACTCATAAATAAAACTCCTTCCATATGGCGATGGGGAACTCATACAAGCTCCCCCTCACCTTTTTTATTCTACTTTATATACTATCATATTTGCGTCATGTTGGGACTGTTCCAGATTACGCATCTGCTCACCTGATACACAGGTTACTTGTCTAAACAACAGCGCTTTCGTTCTTGGATTATTCGGCTGTCTCTTCAGTCTCTGCAGTTTCATCAGCTTCTGCTTCAACCGGTGGAGCTACCTTAACTGCTTCAGCCTTCAGTAGTTCAACAGCCTTCTGACGGATAACATTTTCTTTTACAAAATTGTCATCATCGCCGAGCATTCTGGATTTAAGATCTTCGGCCTTCATTTGATACATGCCTGCAAGTCTCTCGATTTCTGCATCAACCTCTTCTTCTGACGCCTCAATCTTTTCAGCTTTGGCAACGGCCTCAATAACGAGACTCATCAGAATTCTGCGGCTGGCCGCATCACGAAGCTGCTCTCTGAAAGCATCCATCGTTTGACCAATATAACCAAGATACTGCTCAAGCTCAATTCCCTGATAACGCATCTGTTGGCTCTGTTCCTGAATCATCTGCTCGACTTCTCTGTCGATCATCGCATCCGGAATATCAACAGTCGAATTTGCGGAAACAGCCTGAACAACATTATCTTCGAAGGTGCCGTCAGCACGTTTCTGAGCATTATCTATCAGTTTCTCGCGCAGACTTGATTTATATTCTTCAAGGGTGTCGAACTCACTTACGTCCTTGGCAAACTCATCATCGAGCTCAGGCAGCTCACGCACCTTGATCTCATTGATCTTAACGTGGAAAACAACGGCCTTGCCCTTGAGCTCTTCACTGCCATAATCCTCAGGGAAAGAGACATCAATATCAAATTCCTCACCGGCATTCTTGCCGATCAGCTGCTCTTCAAAACCTGGAATAAATGTATTGGAGCCAATTTTCAGGTCATAATCAGCACCTTTACCGCCTTCAAAAGGAACACCCTCGAGGAAGCCTTCATAGTCAATATTTGCTGTATCATCTTGCAAAATAGCACGGTCATCGATCTTGATCTGACGAGAATTACGTTCCTGAACACTCTTTAGCTCGCGTTCAACGTCTTCGTCAGAGATCTCGACAACTGGCATAACAGCTTCTACGCCCTTATACTGACCAAGCTCGACATCAGGCTTAACTGTGACTTCAACAGTAAATTTCATGCCAACTTCGCGGCCGATTTCGATTATATCCATATCAGGACGTGATACCGGCTCGATATCATGCTCTTTGATCGCTGCTGTATAAGCAGGAGTAGCCGCGAAATCTATCGCGTCATCATAGAGTACACCTTCGCCATAGTACTTAGTTACTATCTGCATAGGAGCCTTGCCCTTGCGGAAACCAGGAACACTGAATTTGTTCTTGTTCTTTGCAAAAGCACGCTGAAGAGCTTCGGCAAAAGCTTCGGCTGAGACATCAATAGTCAGTGTGACCACATTCTTTTCTTTCTTTTCCATCACAGAAGCCATATTGTATATTCCTCCTAAAAAGCACCCTTGGTGCCATGTTGACAATAGCTACAAGATTTTAGCATAGGCATGTTAAAATGTAAAGGTTAGCCGGCTTATGTTACACTTACCAAGAATCTTCTATTCAGCGAGGAGCAGCAGCAGATGACATCTTATATAATTGTACTTTTTGCCCTTTATGGCGCACTTATAGGTAGTTTCCTGAATGTCTGTATTTACAGGCTGCCACGCAAAATGAACATCACAACAGACAGATCTCATTGTACATCTTGCGGACATCAGCTGGCAGCGCGTGATCTTGTGCCTGTTTTCAGCTACCTTGCGCTTAAACGCAAATGCCGCTACTGCAGCGAGCCCATTTCGTCTCGTTATGCAATCATCGAGACAGCCACCATGGCCGTCTTTGCCGCGATAGCAGCAGTAATGGGGCCGACTGGACTAGATATCAAGCTGGGACAGGCTGTTCTACTCGCAGTCACCGCCAGCGCCCTTATCGTCTGGTCGATGATCCGGTTCGACGACAATAAACCCCCTGTCATTCTGTATTTCTGGTTATTTATTCCTGCGTTTATAAATGCAATGCTTGAGGCTGATAGGCTGCTGCACCTTGTTGGCTTATTATCGATGCTGCTTACGGCACTTCTATTATATGTGTTACGTTTATGGCAGCTACAGCTGCGTCATCCCGGTCATGAAATTATTATCGCTGCGGCAGGAGGCTTGATGACAGCCTGGCCTGGTACAGCTATATTTGGCGGTCTAACCGCAATTATGCTGGCTATATTAAATGTGTGGATCAATAGAAACAGAAATGAGAATCTTCAGCCGGGTCGCTGGCTGGCTCCAATGCTGGCTCTATTTAGCCTTTGCGGAGCGCTTCTTCATCACGGCGGCGCTACTTGGTTCAGCTGATGCCGCAACTTGCAAAAACGACAAAAAAACACCTGGAACTTAATAGTTCCAGGGTTTACTGCTTATGGTGCGCCCGGCAGAAATCGAATCCACAACCTTCTGATCCGTAGTCAGACGCTCTATCCAATTGAGCTACGAGCGCATGTGCAGCGTAGGTTATTCTAATCTGCCCGATGCTTTTTGTCAAGTATTTTCAGCCAATAATTTTCTTAGATTATCAGCGAAGCTGTTATCGTCACGACCATCGCGCCGGCGCTGTCTGGAAAACCTCTCACCGGCCTTGCGTGAACGAGCCGACAGATGCCTGTCCATCAACAAAAAATCAATATTACTCTCATCAAATATTTTTCCGCTAGGATGGATAGCCCTGGCTTTTTTTGCCAAAGCAAGCGAGGCAAGTCCATAGTCCTGAGTTACTACAATGTCCTGGACCTTAAGTCTGTTTACAATAGCCAGATCAACCGAATCATGACCCTGATCGACAATGATCACACTGCCGTATTCAGCGGAGATCTCATGATTGGTGTCAGTAAAAAATACAAGATCTATGCCTTCACGGATACATGCTTTTTCCACGATCCTGCGGACAGCCTGCGGGCAGGCATCAGCATCGACAAGAATTCTTCTGCCTGTTTGTAAATCTGATTCATTTGCTGTCCAGCTGCCATGATGCTCCATCTATATTACTGCTCCGTCTGTAGAAAATTATAATCGATTTTTTTGATGATATCGTCTTCAATGGTCACTGTCATAGTAACAATACCGCCTTCTACCAGTGTTTTAAGCTGGTATCCGCTCTGTTCTGCAAAAGGATATTTAATCAGCAATTCTTCTACAGGCTGACCTGGTCTAAGACCGCCGCCAGTGTGGTACATGCCGTTAATGATAGACAAAGAACGAATGATACCATTCCATGAATCATGGTCCTGACAATCCCCTTGGGCACTGATACTAATTCCATTGTAAGATAGATTGATCAGATCAACTCCATCGACATATGGCTTGCAATTACTATCATCATGTACAAAAGGCAATCCAGTGGCCTGTTCCAAACGATAAGACCAGACGCGTTCAAAAGTATCATTGCTGCGGGCAGCAATTGTAAACAGAGGCTCACCATTGAGCAATATCTTCATATCTTCGCGAGCTAAAACATGCATCACATTATCATCAACTCTTAGAACACCAGAATTGCCGATACGGAAGGCGACAGTCCGGCTGACCGATTGTGTCTGATCAGGATTGATTATACCGAACTGTTCATACGATATACTATCAATTCTAGCCATATTCAGACTGTATTCGCTGGTTCTCGATGATATATTGTTCTGGTAGAATTTTACTAGAAAATCCGACTTGGCTTCGATAACGCGTTTGTCCGTTTCGTCCTGACTGATCAAAAAAGCCAGAGCTTCACTGTCAGACTTATCAAGCGCATCGAAATAGAGATTGGCATAACCAGATAACTGCAGTATCTGTCTGATCCATGCTGCAGAAAGATAAACCTGGCCGTCCTCATCAAGCTGCATGTAGACAGCGAAGCGTTCATCGCTTCTGCCTGATTGTCTATAAATGATCCAATAAGCTATGCTCGAGTCTATCAGCTCTTTTTGATCAGGAAGCGCAGCTGTCATTACTGCCTTGTTTTCTATCAATTCGTTGTCATCCATTACGGTAAAAGAATGGATATCTCCACTGATACCACGGCGAAGAAGTCTAATATACTGATGAAATTCATCCTGAGTCAGACCATTTAGCTGCCTAAGGCTGACAGAATTATAAAAGGTCGTCAACTCTTGATCCCCACGGACAGCGCCGGTCAGGAGCTTGATCATCTCCACCTCATTCAATCTGCGGGCTGTAGCTATATTCTCAGGCTCATCTATGCCGAAGCTTCTAGTCAGATCGTGCCAGGCAGTACTTATCCTGACACAGCCTCCAAGCGAAAGGATCATTGACAAAGCAATGATAATAATGGCTGCTTTTTTCAGTATGACGCCTATTTCTCTATTCATTGCTGTCATCCCTCCTCTCTTAGATTTGACTTCTTCTATACTCTCGCATCTTACGTCGAACTCTGCCAAGTGCATTGTCGACACTTTTTACAGAACAATCCAAAAAACCGGCAATTTGCTGATAACTCAGCGACTGTAGATAAAGTAATACGATCTGTCTTTCAAAAGAGCTGAGCTCCCTTTGTATAAATTCCTGCAGCGCCTGCTGTTTCTCAAGCTTGATCAGCTGTTGCTCCGGGTCCTGCTGATCCTGTGTTGCCAGTAGATCCTGCCACTTAAGCTCGTTCTCATCGTTCTGAACTACTGTGGCTTGCAACGATAGCGATTCGTTGAGAGGTCGGTGCTTCTGTCTCGAAGCCTTGCGGACTGCATCTGTAATCTGGGCCATGACACAATAACCGGCAAAAGACGAAAACATGAGTCCTTTTTCGGGTTCATAGCTCCTGATCGCCTTGAACAGGCCTATCATGCCCTCCTGGATGACGTCTTCACTGTCTGCGCCTGCCATAAACATTGCCGCTGCCTTGGCTCTGACCAGTCCTTTGTAACAATCAAGGATGGTTTCCATTGCCTCGTTATCGCCTTCATGGATCCTGGCTATGAGCTCTAGATCACGTTGTTGATAGATATTGTTCTGCTGATCCGGCACTGACTAACCTCCAGCTAAATCATCTACTTATTTCTCTGTCTAATTGCCTCAAACACTATTATACCAGTTGCCACAGCCGCATTCAGCGAATTGACATTGCCGGCCATCGGAATAGAAACCAAAAAATCACAATGTTTGAGCAATCCCTGGCTAATACCTTGTCCTTCGCTGCCTATTACTATAGCCATCGGACCTTTCCAGTCAGCTTGATAATAGAACTGATCTGCTCCAGCATCTGCACCAGCGATCCAGAAACCCTTATCTTTTAGCTTCATAACGGTATTTGTCAGATTGCCGACTCTCGCCACCGGAACATATTCGATCGCACCGGCAGATGCTTTTGCCACTGCGGCATCGAGAGCTATTGATCTTCTCTCCGGAATAATTACAGCATCGACACCAGCAGCGTCTGCTATCCTGAGTACAGATCCAAGATTGTAGCTCTCCTGCAAAGAATCCAAAATAATGACAAAAGGCTGCTTGCCCTCTTGTTGCAGCTTGTCTATATGCTGATCGATATCGACATACTCATGTGCAGCTACTTGAGCAATAACGCCCTGATGCCCATGAGATTCAGCCATTTGATCCAAAGCTGTCTTTTCCAGTTCAATTATAATTATGCCCGCTTCTCTGGCTGTATTTATAATTCTAGCCATAGTTGGATCAGGCTTGCCCTCTCGCTTCTGGACCCAGAGCTTATTGATAGTCCTGCCAGCTCTCAGAGCTTCAAGTACTGGATTGCGTCCCTCTAATCTGTCCGGACTGCCGGCGGTCTTCTCCATATTCATAATCCTCCAATATTCTCAGCATAAGCTCATCTATACGGTCATTTCTACCGCATAAATGCAGCCAGCCAATCAATGCCTCCAGGCCGGTGGCAACTCTATAATCGACAGGAGCCGCATGTTTGGGCTGACTGCCAGGTGCACTGTTTCTGCCTCGGCGAAATACAGAATCCTCTTCCTCAGTAAGATCTGTTAGCAGTCGACGGGCAGCATCGGCCTGAGCGGCGGCTTTTACCAGTCTGACACAACGACGGTGAAGTTCTCCGGATTTGCCGCGGAAACGCGCAGCTAGTGCTTTGCGGACAGCAAGTTCATAGACTGCGTCTCCAATATAGGCCATTACAGATACCGGTAATTCCTTGAGTTCTTTTTCGCTGCCAGTCATAGTAGGGAGACCTTCGGGCCTTGAGGTGTATCAGCAATTTGATAACCTTTTTCCAGGACATCCTGCCTGATCTGGTCAGCTCTTGCGAAGTTGCGCGCCATCTTAGCCTGTGTTCTCTCTTCAACCAATTCCATAATCTCTGCAGGAATTGCTTGTTTACCTCGATTCGGGTCGAGTCCCAATACATCAAGCCATTCACGCAGCTTGTGGGCAGCTTGCCTGAGCGAAGCAGCACTGACTCCATCGATAGCAGCAGCACTATTGGCAGCTCTTACCATTTCAAAGACTGCAGCCAGCGCATCGGCTGTATTTAGGTCATCATCCATGGCACTGACAAACTCATCCTGAAACTGTTCAGTCGCTGCTCTTAGATTCTGTTGTGCTTCCTGAGCTTGTTCGTTGTCTGCCTTGGATGGAGCGCTCGCTGCCACGAAATCGAGATTTTCAATACATGTTGTAATGCGTTCCCAGCCATTAGCAGCGGCGGTTAACAGTTCTGTCGAAAAATTGATCGGCATACGGTAATGACCACTCAACATGAAGAATCTCAGGACAACATAATCGAAATTTTCCACCAAGTCTCTAACTGTGAAAAAATTACCTGATGATTTAGACATTTTCTCATAGTCGATGTTAATGAAGCCATTGTGCAGCCAATAGCGGACAAAAGGCTTATCGTTTGCAGCCTCGCTCTGAGCTATTTCATTTTCATGATGGGGGAAAATCAAATCCTGCCCACCGCCATGCACATCAATGGTTTCTCCAAGATATTTTCGAACCATTGCTGAGCATTCTATATGCCAGCCTGGGCGGCCGTCGCCCCATGGGCTTGGCCAGAACGGCTCATCAGGCTTGCGGAATTTCCAGAGAGCGAAGTCCATCTGGTTGCGCTTGCCGCTGTCTGCCTGCACTCTATCACTGGCCCCGGCTTCAAGCTCATCCAGATTATAGTGTGACAGCTTGCCATAGTCTGCAAACCGGCTCATATCAAAATAGACACCATCTTCGGCTACATAGGCGAAGCCTTTTGTCATTAATGTGCTTATCATATCCAGCATTTCATCAATACAATCGGTAGCACGCGGATGAACGGTCGCACGCTTGATGCCAAGCCCGTCGGCGTCCTTAAAATATTCAGCGATGAAACGATCCGCAAGTTCTCTGACCGTAATTCCCTCTTCGGCAGCGCGCTTGATCATTTTGTCATCTATATCAGTGAAATTCTGGACATATGAAACTTTATTGCCCCTATACTCTAAATAGCGGCGGAAGGTATCATAGGTAATGAATGGCCGGGCATTGCCGAGATGGAAATAATTGTAGACTGTCGGCCCGCAGACATATACCTTGAAATGGTTGTCTTCAAGTGGAATCAGCTCTTCTTTCTGTCTTGTTTGCGTATTGTATACCTTCACGTAGAGACCTCCTGAAATATAATACTCTGCAGCATGTTCATAAACAGATTTGCAACTGAATATGTCATTCGCTAACAGTTTTTATCAATCATTATTATTGTTCTTTTGGTTCTGTTTGACAACCTGATCCGGCAAAACAGTACAATCGGGGCCCTTCTGCATTGACATTGATTTTTCGAGAAGTGACACTCTGCGCATCAGACGACAGATTTCCTGCTCCAAAGGATCGGGCGCATTGCCGTGATCGAGTTCAGTGCTATGTTGTACTACTTTTTTACCTTGCTGTTTGACCACATGTCCTGGAACACCAACAACCGTTGCACCTTCAGGAACATCATGCAGTACAACTGAATTAGCTCCAACCATGACATTGCTGCCAACATTGATTGGACCTAGCACTTTTGCTCCAGCGCCGATCAAAACACAGTCACCCAAAGAAGGATGGCGTTTGCGGCCTTTTTCCTTACCGGTTCCGCCCAGAGTTACCCCATGATAGATCGTACATTCATTGCCGATGACAGCCGTTTCTCCGATAACGATACCGCTGCCATGGTCAATAAAAAGTCCCGTGCCAATTTTTGCACCGGGATGTATCTCGATTCCAGTCCAGAATCTGCCGGTTTGTGAAATCCAGCGGGCTATCATAAAGCGGCGAAGTCTATAAAACCAATGTGCCATGCGATGAAAAATCAAAATGTGGAAGCCAGGGTAAAGCAAAACGACCTGCAGCGCACTTTTAGCTGCAGGATCTCTATCTGCGATCGATCTGGCATCAGCTAGCAGACCCATGAAATAACCTCTCAAACATTATTATCTATCCGTTATACGGTTTATTAAATTTACAACTTTTTATTATATCAAATATTCTCTATAAGTCCGTAATACCCGTCACCATGTTCGATTTGCGGGCAGAAAAAAAACCCGAAATGCCGTTCCCTCATTTTGACACCCGGCAATTTACCAGGTGGGTGCCCTGCTGAGGCCTTGGATCTTTCCCTGTCGGACTTTCATCCGGGGATATGATCTCTATCCACGATAACTCGAGCTCCCGTTTATGTCATGAAGGTTCAAAACTGAGGGTCACAAACACTCCAGGCAGTATTAGTATACCCTGTTTTCATAGCTTTGTGAACTGCGCTGAAATGTCAATGCTCTCTGTTACACAATACACTATGGATGATCTGAAGCTACAGCTATACAACTGACAACAGCCCCCTGTTCAAGCAATGGCCTGGCTGCCTCCATCATCGTAGCTCCAGTCGTAAGCACATCATCAATAAGCAGTATATGGCGGTGCAGCAGCAAATTTTCCAGTTGTCTGGTTTTAGTAAGGTCCAGGCTAAAAGCGCCTTGCAGGTTATCCATTCTGGCGAAGCGGTCAGCTTGTTCACTCTGTCGCTCTGTGTTTTTGACTCTAAGCATAAGCTCTGAAATATCAGGCCTTGTAATCAGATCGGCACAATATGCAGCCAATAGACCTGCCTGATTGTATCCTCTCTCTTTTAACCTCGTCGAATGCAAGGGAACGGCAGCAATCGCATCTGGATCTATGCGCAGACAGCGAATTGCTCTGGCCAGTATGGCGGCAAGCGGTCTTGCCATGCCTGTACGGCCGTAAAATTTCAGATCTATCAGGCAGCGCCGCAGTCTGCCCTCATAGTCACAGGCGGCAAAAATATCAGCCTTCTTATTATTACGGTAAAAGTCTGGCCTATTCGCAGTAATATCACCTATTTCGATTCGGGATCTATCGGCACGCCAGGGCAGTGTCTGCAGACAACGGCGACATAAACAGGGGTGGTCCGGAATCTCAACACACGGTCTCTGGCAGATCACACAGATATTAGGTGACAATATTTCCGACAAGATCTTCATTGACTTCTGCTAAGCCATGAACCAAGCATAGTTCTTCTGTCAGCTGATGAATTATTGGCAATAGCCCTGTCCAGCACAAAACGATTGCTGATAATAAATAAGTGCTGTCTTGCTCTGGTGGCTGCGGTGTACAAAAGTTGCCTATTTAAGAGTGAAGGGGCAGTTGGTGGCAGAACAAGTACAACCGCCGGGTATTCACTACCTTGACTCTTATGAACTGTAACAGCATAGGCAAGATCTAGATCATCGATAGTATCCTCTGTGTATATAACCTGTCTCTCGTCATCAAACAGTACACGGATACAACGGTTAACTCTGTCAATAGCAGTGATTATACCAGTTTCCCCGTTCATGATTCCCTGACCACGTTCTCCATCTGTCACAGATACCCATTCAAGTTCGTATTGATTACGAAGCTGGATCACCTTGTCGCCTATACTAAATTGTCTGTTCAATACCTGAAAAGAGTTTTCAGAAGACTGAGTGCTATCAGCAGATTGATTTAGTACAGCCTGAAGTCTTCTGTTAAGCTCATAAGTCCCACATTCGCCCTTGCGAACTGGTGTCAGGACCTGCGCATCGCGAATTGGATCAATCTTATATTCTCTTGACAGCACCCTCGAACAGAGATTTTCTGCTGCTTGTGCCATTTGTGCCGTATTATCGCGATGAATCCAGATAAATGAACTTGAGAGGCTCTGATCAATTTCGATACCTTTGCCTTCTCTGATTCTATGTGCATTGCTTACTATCAGACTGCGTTCTGCCTGACGGTAGATCTGTGTTAATCGCATGACCGGAATCTTGTTGGATTGGATAATATCTCTTAAGATCTGCCCGGGACCGATCGAAGGCAGCTGGTCGGCATCACCAGTCAGTACAAGTCTTGTGCCAGGAAGAATCGCCTGCAGCAAACTGTCAAACACAAAAATATCGAGCATCGAGGCCTCATCAACTACAACAAAATCAGCCTGCAGGCTGACCGGCACCGCGGCAGCAGCTGATCTCTGTTGACCATTCACAGGCAGTGCCAGCAGTCGATGCAGAGTACTGGCGTCCTCGCCTGTAGTTTCTGACAGTCTCCGGGCAGCACGTCCGGTAGGTGCAGCTAAAATTATTCTGCCGCCCTCTGATTTAACAAACTGGCAGAGGGTCTTGATCATTGTAGTTTTCCCAGTTCCAGGTCCACCGGTCAAAACACTTATCTGTGAGGAAATAATTGATGCGAGATGTTCAGTCTGCTCTTGAGAGAGAGCTGGCATGGCATCAGCATCAAGATATCCTTTTCCCCTGATCAAACCGGCGACTTCTCGAATATCTTGCCAATCCGGATAGCGCTGAGGTCTGCTGCCTGCAAGCAGCAACAATCTCTCGAATACTGATCTCTCTGACTTATATATCTGTGGAAGTATCAGTCTTGCTTCCGGGTCATCCTGATCTGCCGGAAACCCGGACTCATCACAGCAAATCAAGCGATTGGCTGCAGTCAAACGTTTGATGGCTGCAGAAATCAGCTCATGATTATTTTCTGAAATAAGATTTGACGCACCGATAATCGCCTCGCCTGTTTGACTCCAGGTATGGCCTGAAGACAAATTGCGGGATAGCCAATAGAGCAATGCGCTCTCGAGCCGCTTATCGTCAAGCGGGTCTATACCTAATTCTCTGGCTAGTTTATCTGCTGTCAGAAAACCTGTACCTTCAATCTCCTCAGCCAGGCAATATGGATTATGTCTTATTCTTTCTACCGCCGAGCTGCCCCACTTCTTGAAGATCCGCATTATTCTACCCGGACCTGTACCGATGGGTGCAAGTAATATGACTAGTTCCTGGTATTGTCTTTTTTCGCGTAGTTGTTCAGAGATACTATCTGCCAGAGCTGTTGATATTCCTTTTACAGAAGCTGCTGCGTAAGGATCTTTTGCCAATATTTCAAGGGTATCCAAACCGAACTCACGCACGAGTCGGGCTGCTCTTTTAGGACCAAGACCTTTTATCATACTGGATGACAAATAGGCTATAATCCCTGCTTCTGTATGCGGCAAGATCGGTTCATACTGACTAACACGATACTGCCTGCCATATTCATGATGTTTCGTCCATGTTCCATAAAGCTTAACATGGTCACCCTCTTCAAGTTCCGGCATTGTACCGACTGCAATAAACTGGAAATCACCTTCGATGCCCAGTACTGAATAGCCATTATCATGGTTGCGAAAGATAATGGTGTCGACCTGACCGGATAAATTATCCTCTTGCGCTCCGGCCAGATCATCAATGCTCAACTCATGTTTATCAAAGCCCTGCATTTTTCCGTAGCAGCTCTGCCTTGTCGGTCTGCTCCCAGGGCAGGTCAAGATCATTACGACCGAAATGACCGTAAGATGCTGTCTGCCTGTAAATTGGTCTGCGCAGATCCAGGTCGCGGATGATTGCAGACGGACGCAAGTCAAACAGCTGATTAATCAATACAGCTAGCTGCTCATCTGATATACGACCAGTGCCGAATGTATCAACATTTATTGAAACCGGTCTGGCTACACCAATAGCGTAAGCAAGCTGAATCTCACACATATCTGCCAGATCGGCAGCAACGATATTTTTCGCGACATACCGGGCAGCATAAGCAGCCGAACGGTCAACCTTGGTCGGATCTTTTCCGGAAAAAGCGCCTCCGCCATGCCGGGCATATCCTCCATATGTATCAACGATAATTTTTCTGCCTGTTAAACCGGCATCACCCTGAGGACCACCTACAACAAAGCGACCAGTTGGATTGATCAATATCCTTGTCTTCTCATCGATCAGCTCTAGAGGCAGTACAGGCTTAATGACCAATTCGGATATCGCTTGCTCAAGCTCTTCTCTGCTGACGTTTTCGTCATGTTGACTTGATACCACCACAGTATCAATGTGCATAGGGCGATCACCATCGTAAGCGATCGTAACCTGTGATTTACCGTCAGGCCGCAGAAAATCTACCAGGCCAAGCTTGCGAACCTCAGCCAGATGCTTCGATAGCTTGTGAGCGAGAGCGATAGGCAGCGGCATAAGCTCAGGTGTATCCTTACAGGCAAAACCAAACATCATGCCTTGATCACCGGCACCAGTACTCATATCGATCTCAATATCAGTTCCGCTTCTATTTTCAAGCGATTTATTTACACCCATCGCTATATCAGGCGATTGTTCGTCTATAGAAGTCAGGACGGCGCAGGTATCGGCATCGAAACCACCGCCATGACCTGTATAGCCAATTTCACGAATTGTTTTTCTGACAATACTTGGAATATCAACATATGCGCTGGTAGTCATTTCTCCCATTACTACGACCATACCGGTTGTAGTCGCCGTCTCGCAAGCAACCCTTGCCATTGGATCCTGCTCAAGAATAGCATCGAGAACTGCATCTGATATCTGATCACAGACCTTATCGGGATGTCCCTCGGTTACTGATTCTGATGAAAATAGCCACTTTCCTGATTTTTTCATTTCTCTAAGTTCCTTTCTAAAAAACAAAAAACCTCTTCAACAGAAGAGGCAAAATAAACAATCCTCATCTGTCAGACAACATGTCTGCTGGAATTGGCACCGCCGCATGACCGCGGTTGCCGGGCTTCAAAGGGCCAGTCCCTCCACCACTCTTGATAAGATGATCTAATATTAAATTAAACATACAGATCGTCAATTGATCTGAATTTGCTTTATATTACCACGAGCATTAAGACTGAGCAAGCCCTCCTACAAACTCATACTATATCTGTATCTTATGTTCTTCCTGACCTTCTACCATTATTACTTACTGCATATAGCAGGTCCTGCACGGCCTTTGTCGAGCAAATGCCTTTTTTGTATTATTTTGTCTTCTGTTGGTCGTAAACAGCATATGTTTAATGTTTTAGAATGCTGATCAAGAGGTGTTCCCTATGAAATTGTACACGATCATCATTGCCAGCAATGATCACAATTATAATGTCATTCTGGCAGACAGGCTTAGAAGATACTATCAGCACAGTACGCGTCTTGAAATATTTGCGGTGAGCTCAGAGCTTGAAGCGATGAACTCAAATTTCGACTCTAGCCAACCGCAGCGCAGAGCCCTGCTTTTTCTCGGCACTGCCATAGACGGTTGCACGCGAAGCTGCGGTAATTGCCGAAGTAATCACCATTGCCTGGCTTGCTTTTATCTGAATAGAGCAGACATCGATATGGGTTCTTCATTTTATTATTTTTGCAGCGGTAACCAGAAGCCAGACAGGATTACGGATGATAATACCCTAATCAAGTGGCCGGCAACTGTAAGCCATATACTGAATTTACTGCAGGCTAACATAGATTCAGAACAAGCATCGTCAGCAGAAAAACCTGAAATGCTATCGGAACAGCAAATGTCCAATGAAGGCACTATGTGTATGCACCTTTTGCTTAGTGACAATGTTGGCAGAAGTCTTCAAGACCTGATGAGAGCACAAATAAGACAAGGGAAAAAAGTCTATTATCTAGCAATCATGCCTAGCTGGAATATGCATTTATGCTGTACACCCGACTCAACCGGTCCTGATCTTTCATCGTTATTGTTAGCTATACATCAGCATTGTCCTCCTGAAGCAGAAAAAATCGGTATATTCACACAGCTTCATCCGGATGGTTATTTCCAGTTTCGGCCTCCGGCGAGAGGAGATGATCTGATTTCCTGTGAACCGGAACACTTGCGAAAACTGCTATTGTTGATCAGACAAAAAGTGAAATGCGATGATCAAGACACGTATTGTTGGGTCGATTGTCGCGATATCAGCATACAGACCGCCGGAAGACTGGCTGCACTATGTGACCATCTGCTGCTTGATCTATCAACAGGAGAAGATTTCGCTGCTGCCAGCGCCCGCCGCGAAGCAGGGCTGATGCTGGCAAGTTTACCTAACAGCTGCAATATATATGAGAGCAGGCAACAGCTAGCGGAGAGGCTGAAGATATGATGGTAAAAGATCGTGCAACCAGGCAGCGAATTATCGAAGAAGTAGTAAGTCTATCCTCTTCTGGTGCCAATCTATCAGATCAGCAGCTGAAAGCGCTTATTTTAAGAGCCCTGATGACAAGTTCGGCCGATAGGAAAAGCACTTTGGCTGAAAACAGAGAGTTGGCCGCCAGGATATTCGCTGATATGCGCGGTCTTGATGTTTTGCAAGAGCTTTTTGAAGATCAGGAAATAACAGAAATCATGGTAAATGGTCCTCATAGTATCTTCTATGAGAAGAGAGGCATAATCTACAGTTCTCAGCTTGTTTTTGAAGATCAGAATCATTTGAGAGGTCTAATCGATCGCTGTTTTGGCAGAGCAAATAGATTGATCAGCGAGCAGGTTCCAATTGCAGGTATGCGTCTTGAAGATGGTTCACGCGTACAAGCTGTACTGGAACCGGCAGCGACAGATGGCCCATACCTTTCAATTAGACGCTTCGGAGGAATAAAACCAGCAATGGAGATACTTGTTCAAGCTGGCTTCTTAACAGCCCAAATGGCTGATTTTCTCAATCAAGCAGTTGCAGGCAAGAGAAACATCTTTATTTCAGGTGGTACAGGCACAGGTAAAACTACTTTTCTCAATGCCCTTTCAGGATGCATACCATTAGGTGAAAGGATCGTCACTATCGAGGACGAGGCAGAACTGGATCTGCAAAATTCTCTTAACCTGGTCAGACTCCAGGCAAGAAAGGCAGGTCCAGATGGCAGTGGCGAAATCAGCCTATCTGATTTGATCAGACTATCTCTGCGTTTGCGGCCTGACAGAATAATCGTTGGCGAAGTCCGAGGCGGCGAGGCCTATGAAATGATACAGGCTATGCATACAGGCCATCCTGGCTCCATGAGCACTGGTCATGGAAACAGCGCCGGTGACATGCTTGAGAGACTTGCATTGATGCTGATCATGCACTCTCCATTGCCCTGGGACGCCTGCCGGCGGCTCATCGGTATGGCAGCCGACCTCGTCATCCAGTTGGAAAGAACTCCGGAAGGTCATAGACAGGTAAAAGAAATAATCGAGGTAAAAGGGATCGATCATGGTGAATTTTGCTATCACAACATCTACTAGGAATGAATATATCAGCCTGATATTAAGGAAGCTGATCAGAGTTTTCTTCATAGTTTTTACCAGCGCTGCGGCTTTCGCTTTTTTCCTGAACGATTTGAAGCTAGGTTTGCTGCCGGTACTATTAGTGTCTGTTTCTGCGATTCTTGTCATCAGGCAATATCGAAACAGACGCAGAAAGAATTCTTATGAGCTTCAGTTTCTCTGGCTCATGGACCATATTTCAACTTCACTTACTACCGGCGCTGCTCTTGAAAGCTGCCTGATCAAGGCCGCAGAAGACATAAGCGAGCAAAGCAGCGATAAATATAGAGAACTCAGTAAGGCGCTGAATAAACTTAGGAGCGGTTTGAATATTCACCTTGACCTTGATCATTCTATCCAGACTTTTGTCAGAGATTTTGATTGTAAGAGCGCTCAGCAGATTCTGGGGATTATTCCTAATCTAAGACGATCCGGCGGCAGGATCGATCAATATATTCAAGACTGTACAAGAATGCTCAGAGAACGGCTTGAATTAAGAAGAAGTATGGAGGCTGAACAGAGCGGCAAGGCTACTGAAACATACATCATGACAATAGCCCCTTTCTTGATGGCTCTTATCCTAAAAAATGCAGGCAGCTTCCAATCGCACATATACAGTACAACATGGGGCACCTACGCTATGGCTGTCGTATATCTTGCCGCCTGTAGTTCGTTGCTAATAACATTGCTGATCAGCAGCAGCTCTTACGACAATTACAAATTGGTCAAAAACAGCAAATTAATACAATTGCTATTGTCACTAACATCTTCAAGTATTCGAACAATATCATCAACTGATAATATAATTCGAACAAAACTTGAACAAGGCGGCAGAATTATCAAAAACGTATACAAAGAATATCTTCCTGCGCATATCTGGCAACGTATCAGCTCTCAGTTGAAAATTGATAGTAAGACATATTCTCTAACTCTTGAAACAATGGAGCTTGGCTTCTTCACGGCTAAATTTGCTCTATTACTGATTAGTGGCATAGCAATTTTGCTTATTGCCATATTTGATATAACTCTTGCTTATCTCTTCTTGCTATTGCCTCTGACTCCGCTTCTGCAAGATCTGTATCTACTAAGCAGATATAGTCTGAGAAGCAGCCAGGAAAACATGAGGTTTCCACAGTGGCTTAATCTTCTATCGATTCTACTAAGCAGCGGTCTATCACTTCAAAGAGCTATTCAGATATGCTGTCGTTCTGGCACAACAAATGTAGAGCACGAGGATAAGCGCGATACTGACTATTTTGAAGCTGAACTCAAGCAATTAAGGGTACAACTGGAAAATGGTGTCTCACCAGCAATCATGATAAGCGAGTTGTCAGGGCGGTGTACGATTTTTCAGATAAAATATGTGCTCGACTTAATCGTTAGATATGAAAGAGACGGTGGAAATGAAGTATTGGGAATTATTGCGTTGGGAGCTGCTTCAAGCTGGCAGATATACAGAGATGAACTTAAGAAAAAACTTCAGACAAAGAATCTATTATACCTGCTACCTTGCGGTTTAAGCCTGATTGCTGTTATAGCTACAGCGCTGATACCAGCAGCAGCAATGCTGATGATCCAAAATTGATCAGGAAAACTAATTGTGGTTGTTATAACCGACAGAATATGAAAGGAGAGTCATATGTTCACTATTTCATGGATCTGCTCACTGCAAAACAAGGTTCAAAACAGTAAATTAGCTCAATCATTACGTTCTCGTAATGGCTTCGGTACATTGGAGGTAGTAATAATTATAGCTGTGTTGCTTACAGTTGCTCTGATCTTCAGAAAAACTCTTTCGGACTATGCAGGCAGACTTATCGATGCTGTTTTTGATCAGTCGATTATTGATAATATGGGAGACTACACACTAAGCTAGAACGAAAGCAGGCTTCACATGGAAAATATAGACTGGGAAATAAGGTCTGGCAGGTCAAGCAGCCAGTTCATAGCCACGCTGGAACAAGATACTAAAATTATCGACTATCAGCTTCAGCTAATCAACAGTCGGGATATGGAATCAGTTATTCCGCTGGCGGTCATAAAGAGAAATGATCACTTAATAATCTCTGCTGAACTCGGCATGAATAATACCTATGAAACTGTTGATGCCGAACATAAGGGCAAACCCAAGACAGGTCTGGAAAGGTTGATTCAGCTTTCAGAAATAATAGGTGTGGCAGAAGAGTATCTATTTTTGCCACAGCAGATCCTGATCCATCCGGATACGATCAGATATCAAAATAGCATTTATGATGATACCGAGATTCAACCGATGCTTGTTATCCTGCCTTCAAACTCAATTGTTGACCATGATAACTTGGTAGAGGAATCGCTTATTCCTGATTGGGCCAGATTCTATGGTTTCTCTGATGATCTGCAGCTTGAACTTTTGGAGAGCTATCAGTCCGGCCAATGGTCCGGACTGACAACGGCTGCAAAATCAGTGATTGAAAATGAAATGATGATTAATAAAACGCCAAAGAAAAAAAGTCGCTTCATGGCAGTTATGAAACAGCCTGGTAACTTTGAAAACAGGTATAATGGCCGATCAAGATTATTGATCGGCTGGCTGATGGCAGCAGCCGTCTATTTGCTGCTCCTTAGAATTCAAATTATTCCTAACTGGCGCTTATTCAAAATCATTATGTCAACAATATTGGTTTTGTTTGGAATCATTTTTATCATTAGAACTGACAAGCCCTTCTCCCTTCCAAAAATAAGCAAACTGTTTAAGCTGCCAGATATAGAGATGTTCAGGGGCAAATCAGCCAATAATTGTACAGAGCTGATCAGCCGAAACGCAGATAGCTATGGTATGGCGATCCTCTCAGAAGGACTCCCGGGCACACCTCAGGAAAACGAAGGCAAGAGAGCCTTCATTCTGCTTGACGAATTTATAATCGGTAGAGATGAAGCTCTGTCTGATCTATGTCTCGAAAGCAAGACTGTTGGCCGTAAACATGCCCGCATTTGCAGACATGAGGGTTCATATTTTATTGCTGATCTGGGCTCAAAAAACGGCACCCGGTTAGACGGACGCCGCTTAAATCGCAATGAGGAATACTTGCTGCCTGACCGCTGCAGACTTCAGTTTGCTGATTATGTGCTATTCTTTCAAAATGAAGAGCCGCTATAGGATTTGTCCTGATACTTTTTAGCTATCTTAATGCGGGCTTTTGCTCTTTCAATACCATGTCTGGCATGGTTCCGCTCCTGAGGATCAGTTTCAGGGTCGTGGAAACGCTTATCAGCTCTGGCCAAAGCTTTCTCTGCTCGAGGCAGATCAATCTCTTCTGCCCATTCAGCAGCATTAACAACTACAATGACCATATCTCTGCCAACCTCGGCATAGCCGTTTGTACCTGATGCAACCATTACCTTGTCACCTGTTTTCAAGCGTATTTCACCTGGTGTCAAGGCAGCCATCATAGGTGTATAACCCGGCTGTATACCGATTTCTCCCTCTTTGGATGATACGATAACCATATCAACCATGTCATCGAAGAAGACCTCATAGGGTGTAACTATTTCTGCATGTATTTTGTGATCAGCCATACTGATAATCTCCTCTGCTTCTGCAGGTAAATGCTTATGGATACCAACTGTATTGCTGACTATTTTGTTTCCTTATAAGCTTTGTAAACATCATCCAATGAACCCTTCATGAAGAAGAGATTCTCTGGAATATGATCTGTACCGCCAGATACTATCTCGCCGAAACCTTTGACAGTATCTTCTACCGAAACATACCTGCCTTCATAGCCTGTTGTACTCGATGCAACGAAGAACGGCTGCGAGAGGAAGCGCTGGATTTTACGGGCGCGATGAACTGTCAGCTTATCTTCATCGCTCAACTCTTCCATTCCAAGAATCGCGATGATATCAAGCAGCTCTTTGTATCGCTGAAGTGTCTCCTGAACTTTCATCGCCACTCTATAATGCTGCGTTCCAACAATAGCCTCAGAAAGAATAGATGATGATGACTCAAGTGGATCAACGGCTGGATAAATACCTTGCTCGACAATTGATCTTGAGAGCACGGTGATAGCCTCAAGATGTGAAAATGTCGTGGCAGGCGCTGGGTCAGTCAGATCATCAGCAGGCACATAGACCGCCTGGATCGAAGTGATAGCGCCCTTACGTGTAGAGGTTATTCTCTCCTGGAATGCACCAACCTCATTGGCCAGAGTTGGCTGATAGCCAACAGCTGAAGGTATACGTCCAAGCAATGCGGATATCTCCGAACCAGCCTGAACAAATCTGAAAATGTTATCTACAAAAAGCAAAACATCTTTGTTCTTTACATCACGGAAATACTCGGCCATGGTAAGACCTGTCAGAGGAACACGCATTCTGGCGCCTGAGGTCTCATTCATCTGGCCGAAAACCATGACAGTATTGTCAATAACTCCAGATTGTTTCATCTCATTCCAGAGATCATTGCCCTCTCTTGATCTTTCGCCAACACCTGTGAAGACTGAATAGCCTCCATGTTCACGGGCAATATTTCTAATAAGCTCAAGAATAAGCACAGTTTTGCCGACACCGGCACCACCAAACAGACCAATTTTGCCACCGCGGCTAAAAGGCACCATCAAATCAATGACCTTGATACCGGTTTCCAGTGTGCGCGATTCAGGATGCAGATCAAGATAGGAGGGTGCATGGCGATGTATTGGCCAGTAATCATCTGCTATAACAGGGCCGCCATCATCAATAGTCTCTCCGAGAACATTAAACAGACGTCCGGTTATTTTATCGCCGACAGGCACAGTTACAGGACCACCGGTCGTTGTTGCTTCACAGCCACGCATCATACCTTCGGTTGGAGAAAAAGAGACACAGCGGACTATTCCTTCTCCGCGATGCTGCATCACTTCAACAGTAATAATCTTATCACCGTCTTGTATTCTGACAGCTTCATGCATTGCCGGTAGTTGTTCTGCCGGAAATCTTATATCTATAACTGGTCCGATGATCTGAGTTACATAGCCTTTAGACATATTTTCACCTTCCGTATTTCTGCTTTTGTTCAGGACCGCAAGTTTGCTATTTTTTGGCTAACCCTTCAGATCCGCCTATAATTTCGCTAATCTCATTGGTTATCTTACCCTGTCTTGCCTGATTGCTTTTGAGTCTAAGTTTGTCGAGCATTTCATTGGCGTTATCAGTAGCATTATCCATCGCAGTCATTCTGGCAGTTTGTTCGCTGGCATAGCCTTCCGCCAGCGCACCATATACCATTCCGTTCAGATATGTATTGATCAAATAATGCATAACTTCATCTGCAGAAGGATAATACTCTATATTATCAGCAGCGGTCAGTCCATACTGGCTATAAGGCGAATCTTCAGGAATGGTCTTTTTTAATGAATATGGATCTACCGGCAATACTCTGGCAACAACCGGTTCCATCGAAACAGCCGATTCGATCTTGGTATAAATAAAATAGACCAGATCCAAATCACCGCTGGTATAAAGATGATAAATGTAGTCAGAAATATCACGTGCACGATAATAAGTCGGCTCGCTGATCGGATATTTGAAATCTTCAACTACATCGAAGCCATCACGGATCAGTCTTTCCTTGCCAATTTTGCCGGCAACATAAAGATGAGCAGTAGTATTCAGACCCTTGGCAATATTATCAACAGTTTTGCTATGAATATGTTTCTCTGTAGTTGCTATGACATTTGAGTTATAGGCACCTGCTAGCCCCTGATCACCAGTCAGAATAAAATAGCCGATTTTCCAGGTTTCGCCTTTTTTCTTTTGTCTTAGCTGGAAAAACATATTATCGTTGACAACACCATTGTCATAAAGCTCGATCATGGTATCTGCGCAGATAATGAAGAAGGGCCTGGTTTTTTCCAGCTGACTGCGGGCACGCCTCATCTTGACGGCACTAATCAGCTGAGTAGCCCTGGTAGTCTGCTTAATATCACGGACACTTTTCATCCGTTTTTTGATATCAGATATCTGTTCCATTATCCTCATTCTCCATCTGCCATAGCCTCATATAGTCCTTGATCGTAGAGTCTACAGTCGCTGCAATGGCATCGGTAAATATCTGGCTCTCAGCCAATTCCTCCAGCAAAACCGGATGTCGGTCACGCATGTATGTCATATAAGATGTCAGGAATATTCTTACATCCTCCCGGTCTAAACCGGTCAAAATACCTTGATTAGAAAGATAAAGCATGATTACCTGATCTTCCATCGGCAGCGGTGAATATGGAGGCTGTTTGAGTACTTCGATCAATCGCTCGCCTGTTCTGAGCTGATGCAGCGTCGCGTCATCAAGTTCAGATCCGAATTGTGAAAAAGCTTCGAGCTCTCTATATTGAGCCAGATTAATACGCAGGGGACCTGCAACCTTTTTCATAGCCTTCGACTGCGCGGCGCCACCAACACGTGAGACCGACAGGCCAACATTGATTGCTGGTCTTTGACCTTGATAAAACAGCTCGGATTCAAGATATATCTGTCCATCAGTAATTGAAATTACATTAGTCGGAATATAAGCCGAAATATCACCACTCTGAGTCTCGATTATAGGCAGCGCTGTCATCGAACCGCCTCCGAGCCGATCATTGAGACGAGCTGCACGCTCAAGTAGTCTCGAATGAAGGTAAAAAACATCACCTGGATAAGCTTCACGTCCAGGCGGACGGCGCAGAAGCAGCGAAATTGCACGATAAGCCTGAGCATGTTTAGTAAGATCATCATAAACGATCAAAACATCTGCTTTTTCGTTATACATCAATTCCTCAGCCATAGCACAGCCCGAGAAAGGTGCGATATATTGCATAGAAGCTGAAGCAGAAGCACTTGCGACAATTACAGTCGTATAATCCATGGCACCTCGTGTCTGCAGATTGTTGACAATATTAGCAAGAGTAGATAGATTCTGACCGATCGCCACGTAGATACAATATACATTCTTGCCCTTCTGATTAAGAATTGTATCGATCGCTATAGTGGTTTTACCGGTTTGTCTGTCACCAATGATCAGCTCGCGCTGTCCACGTCCGATCGGTGTCATGGCATCGATCGCTGTTATCCCTGTATGCAGTGACTGATTGACTGGCTGTCTGTCAATAATTGAGGCAGCTCCATATTCTATAGGTCGCTTCTTATCTGTCGCGATATGACCCATACCATCTATGGGTACACCAAGAGGATCAACGACTCTGCCGATAAGAGCTTTGCCTACAGGCACAGATACCGTCGAACCGGTCCTTTTGCAGATGGTTCCTTCGCGAATGTTGTCATCGTCCTGAAGAATAATTGCGCCTATTCGGTCTTCCTCGATATTCATAGCAATACCATAAGTATCTCGAGAGAACATTATAAGTTCACTGCTGCGGCAATTCTGCATACCACTGATATAGGCAATACCGTCACTTACACTGAGGACCTGGCCGATCTCATCCACTGTAGAGCTGGTAGTCATACTCTCGAGCGATTCGCGCAGACGGTCAACTACTTGAGTATTAGTTATATCATCATCCTGAATGGATAACGATTCACTGTCCGAGAACAAATCCATACCTTCAGGCGCTACAGGCTGTTCATCGAACAAGTCGAGAGCTTTTGCCAGATTTGCTTTTATCAGATCATTCGCATCTTCTGTTGTAGGATTATCGTCTACTCCAATAGTTTTTTGTGTTTTTAGCGTATTGGAAATTCGTGCCAGCTGTCCCTTGATACTATAATCATAGCGGAAGCCGTTCGCATATATGATCATGCCGCCGATCAGCGTTGAATCAGTTTCCAGACGCACACTATATTCAACGATGCCGAAATGCTCTGCGAAACGCTTGCCGATGGCATCGCCCTTACTCTTTTCAAGCGGAACAGATGAAACGATCCTGATTACACGGAATCCAGTCTCAGACATCAGCCTTCACCTCCATCTTGGGCTGGCTGACGTTTTGACATTTCTTCATCCAGAAATTGATCGACCAGCTGAAGCTGATGTTTCTCATCCATTACTTTGCCGATGACCTTCGACGCGATGGCAACTGAGAGATCAGCAACTTCATTCCTGATATCGTTGAGCATGGTTACACGCATCCTGTCGATCTCACCATCGGCGCGGGCCAACATTGATGCGGCTTCCTTCTTAGCTTCTGAGAGAATCGCCTCACGCTGAACTTCGGCCTGACTTCTTGCCGTCGTAATAATCTCAGCAGCCTCCTGCGCAGAATGATCAAGACGAAGATCAGCTGTCGATAGCTTATCCTGAGCTTCAGTTAATCGCTTTTCAGCCTCGCTTAGATCTCCTTCGACTGAATCTCTGCGTTTTCGCAGCAGCTTAAGGATGGGTTTGAAGAGAAACCTCTTCAAAACGAAATACGAAATAAATAGATTTATTAATGTAAAAATCGCAGCTACTGCATAGCTCGCCATTGCTTCAGGGGTAAACATGATGGCACCTTACCTTCTTTCTTTCAGTCGTTCTGCAGATGTTTTGCTATTAAAACGCAAAAATCAGAAGCAGACTGACAACAAGAGCATAAATAGCTGTTGCTTCAATAAAAACGATAGCTGTCATCATGAGTGCCTGAACTTTTCCGGCAACCTCAGGCTGACGGGCAGATGCCTCGAATGCCTTACCAGCTGCAAGTCCGATACCGATAGCGGCAGCTCCTGCTGCGATCGCGATTGCTATAGCTGCGCCTAGCGCGATTAATCCTCTTTCCATTATCAAAAACCTCCTTAAGAATGTGCTGCTTCACGAGCATGATGGGCACCTTCAAGCACCTCACCTATATAGGTTACTGACAGGTAAGTGAAAATCACGCCCTGCAGGATACCGTCTGCCAGATCGAACCATAGTCCGATAACGCCGGGAACAATTATTGGAATGATGATATATATGAACTCCATTAGAATATATGCGCCAAAAACATTGCCGAAGAGACGCAGTGACAGCGAGATCGGTTTAATGAGATAGTCCAGTATTTTGAAAGGCAACAACGCCGCCTTCGGATAGATCAGAGATGCCCAAAATCCTTTTATACCAGCCAGCCTGATGGACATATATACAACATAGACTATGTTGATCAATGCCAGCGTAATGGGAAAAGCGGGATTCTTGGAAGGGGCTGGTATTTTTAGCAGTGTAACCATATTTGTCAAAGCGATGAAGATACCGATGCTTCCAACATACGGAACGACTTTTTCTGCTTGCGCATATGTCATTCCTGAGGTCTGACACAATTTGATAAGAATATTGACAAGTGACTCTGTCAGCTGTTGACGTTTGCTGTTAGGCACAAGTTCCATTTTCTTCGCGAGATACCAGATTATGAAAAACATAACTATCATAACGCCCCAGGTCGCCACAACGGCGTCTGAGATCAGCCAGTTTTTTCCGGCAATTCTAGCTGAAAATAAAATATTCGGTGCTATTGCATGGCTAATTTCCTCGCCAATATCACCGATCTTAATTTCTTCAATCAGTTTCTCGACGAAATGGTGCCAAAATTCACTTATATAGCTCATTACAGTCATCATAATAATGAAGCCGCCCAGACGCAGCCCGAAACACCTGCCTTCTTAATATATTTGTCACCGAGAACTGTCGGTTGAAAAATAATCGGCAGTGGTCGGATATAGGGCTAAAAATACACAAAGTCCTCAAGGAATGCTTCCTCCGGACTTCATTGCTAACGATATTTGATAATACTCCCCTTCTCAGAAAATTACAAGCCGAACAGTGTGAAAAGTCAAATATTCGGTCTTATAACAATGATTATCAGATGCTTTCTGCTTAAGGTTGTATTTAATAGACAAAGCTTCAGAACGGGGGCATATAAAACAATATATGGCCCTGCGAGCTGCCTGGGCAGTTATTCGCAGGACCAATATAAAATTCAAAACTAATTATTTTCTACTTCGTACCGAACAATCTGTCACCGGCATCACCGAGACCAGGAACAATATAAGCATGATCATTAAGCTTTTCATCCATGGCAGCACAGAATATAGGCACGTCAGGATGATCCTCATGTAATCTCTTGATACCCTCTGGAGCAGCTATCAGACACATGAATTTGATGCTCGAAATACCCTTTTTCTTAAGAAAACTGACAGCAGCAGAAGCTGAACCGCCTGTTGCGAGCATCGGGTCAAGTACTACGATTTCTCTCTCCTCGACATCTTCAGGAAGCTTGCAATAATATTCAACCGGCTCGAGCGTTTTGGGATCACGATATAAACCGATGTGTCCGACTTTTGCCATTGGCAGAAGACTTAGCATACCATCAACCATACCGAGGCCGGCACGAAGTATCGGAACTACTGCCAGCTTCTTGCCGGCAAGTACTTTTGTTTTGGCGATAGCGACTGGTGTCTCGATCTCAACCTCTTTCAGAGGCATGTCGCGTGTTACTTCATAGGCCATCAGCATAGCCACTTCGTTGACCAGCTCGCGAAATTCCTTAGTCGTTGTTCTCTTGTCGCGCATGAGCGAAATCTTGTGCTGAATCAGCGGGTGATCAAATATAAATACGTTCTCCATCTGTAATGGCCTCCTCATATTTTGTGCCGGCACATCGGAGCAACCGGCCTGCAAACTAAATAATGATATCTTGGTCTATTTAAAATTCGTCTGTTCTGTAGACTTGATCTCATCGACTCTGATCTGATGACGCCCGCCGCTCTCAAATGGTTCGGCTAAAAAAGCATCAACGATCGAAAAAGCCAGCGATGAACCAACAACACGTCCGCCAAGAGCTAATATATTGGCATCATTATGTTGTCTTGCCATTCTCGCCATATACTCATTAGTACATAGTGCCGCCCGAATACCCTTGTGCTTGTTTGCTGTGATAGATATACCAAGCCCGGTACCGCAGATGAGAATACCAAAATCGCAAGCACCTGATAAAACTGCCTGAGAAACTGCCTGGCCATAAGGTACGTAGCTTGCGGCATCCACACCGTTTGGTGCGCCATAGTCTTCGCACTCATGACAGTTCTTATTCAAGTGATCCATTATATGCCGCTTAAGCTGATATCCGGCATGATCACTTCCAAGAGCTATTTTCATGGACCCAACCTCCCATTTTTTCTACTCAAAATTGTAACACGCACATAGTGGGGTAGCAAGCGATATAGATCACAGAGGACAGCTGCGGTCCAGCTTGCGATGACTAAATCTTCTGGTACCATCAGCATATTCACCGACAGTCTGACCATGTCCAAGTAATTTATACTTATAAGTCATCAGGCCATCGAGCCCAACAGGTCCGCGGGCATGCAGCTTACTTGTACTTACTCCCACTTCAGCCCCGAAACCATAACGGAAACCATCGCTGAATCTAGTTGAACAGTTCCAGAACACATTACCTGCATCTACAAGCAGCATGAATTTTGCTGCCTTGTCCTTGTCAGACGTAACGATTGCTTCTGTATGGCCTGAACCATTTGTATTGATATGATCGATAGCATCTTCCAGACTATCCACTAGCTTGATCGAGATCTTGAGGTCAAGATATTCTGTATGCCAGTTTTCGACCTCTGGACAGCCTAGCAGGGCACTGACACGATCGCAGCCATACATATCGACTCCGGCTTCCATAAGTGCTTGTGCAAGCTCAGGAAGAAGTTTCTGGGCATGATCGGAATGGACAAGCAGAGTTTCCATGGCATTACAGACGGCTGTGTACTGAGTCTTGCTGTCAACAGTAAGCTTCACCGCCATTTGTGGATCAGCTGTGCTGTCGATAAACATATGGCAGACACCATCGGCATGACCCAGGACCGGGATGCGTGAATTGTCCATGATATAACGGACAAATTCATTTGAGCCGCGTGGAATGATCAGATCTACGAACTGGTCGAGCTTGAGCATCTCCTGAACATCAGCCCTTGTCTCCAGTAAATATATCCAGCCATCAGGCAGACCAGCTTCTTGACCAGCCTTGATTATCAGATCAGTCAGAATACGATTAGTTGCTCTTGCCTCTGATCCACCCTTGAGAAGCAGGGCATTACCGCTCTTAAGACAGAGGCCGGCAATCTGAACCAGCGCATCTGGACGCGATTCGAAGATTACACCGATCACACCGATCGGACAGCTGACACGATAGAGCTCGAGTCCATCATCAAGTTCATTTACCAGCAAAGTACGACCGGAAGGATCATCAAGCCCGATCAGGCTTCTCAGACCTTCTGCCGATTCAGCCAGCTTGGTATGATCAAACTTAAGCCTCTTAAGCAGCGGTGCAGCAAGCGCCTCATTTTGACTACGCTTCAAATCTTCAGCATTTGCCTTAGTAATCTCGTCTGTCTGAGACAACATCAGCTCTGCTATTTTTGCCAATGCTTTATTCTTATCTTCTGAACTGAGTCCAGCCATGATCCTGGCTGCTTTGCGCGCGGATGCCGCAGCATCAACAGTATTCATATATATCCTCCTTGCCTATCGTTATATCTATAATTATCATGTTGTTTTCATATTTTCTTCTATTTTTCCACATTTTCCGTGTGGAAGTTTTTGCTCAAATTGTGGATAGTGTGGATAACTCTGTGGATAACCTCGGGACAGCTACTTCACTGTTTAGCAAGCGTGAAACTACTGCTATCTCTACATTATGGTTTCCGATATTGTTATTGCTCCAAACATGCTCATATTCAGAATAGCTGTTATAACTGCGAGTATGCAAGCCTTTTGCCGATATAAGCGTTATGAATTCACTATCAAACAGTCCCTGTGTCGTGGACAGACGGGAATGTTGTCCTAACATCCTCATAAGACTCCGGTGTGCCGATATCTATACATACTCCCTGGAACTCATAAGCGTATACAGGCTGGCGTTTGTGTAGCCACGCCGGGAAATTTCCCGGTGCATCAGGCTTATTTCCACTGATAAGATATTCCCGGATAAGCGGTAATGTTTCACGCTTGTAAAAGTATGTTGCATAGGCCGCAAGGCGAGATAGAGGCTCCTTAGGTTTTTCAACCATATCGGTAACATATCCATTCTCATCTGTCGAAACTATCGCGAAACGCCTGGGGTCCTCATTCGGTGGCAGATCCTGAATCAGTATCATGTCACTATCGCGCTGTCTGAAGGCTTCCCAGGCATCTGCAAGCTTATATGTGAAAAGATTGTCTCCAGCAATAATGACGACATCATCATCAATTCCAAGCTCATCAATACAGAAGCTGATATCACCAATAGCACCAAGTTTATCATCGTCTGACGTGGTCATATCATCTACTACTATGATCTGCTTATCTGGCGCCTGCTGACCGTTGCGTGTATGAGCCCAATCCTGCATTTGTGCAGCAAATCGATGATTGCTGATAACAACGATTTGATCAAGCTCTGGTATCGTGTTCATTTCATCGACGATATAATCGAGAATTGGTCTGCCGCCTACTGGCAAAAGCGCCTTCGGTCTGTCCTTCGTAAGTGGATAAAGCCTGGTCGCGTAGCCAGCCGCAAGTAATATACCTTTCATTTTCAAACCTCCTTACAGCTTAGGTTCATAAGCTGATCATTTAGTTCTTGTTATGTCTAGTCTGTTTAAAATAATGATACATTGTACACTGTATCATACCATTATATAGCTTACGCCGTTTATCTGCCTTGCCCCCTGCTATATCTTCAAACCCCATTTCAGGAGTAATTACGGACAAGCGAATACCTGCTCTGGCATTACCAGCGGAATCGATAGTCCATGAGGCCAACCCACTGTAAAGCACTTGTGCTGTATCAGCATCAAGCAGCCTCTCACCATATGGCGGATTGCAGATCACAAGATGCCAGGGCGCTCCAGTCCATTCAGTCAGGCTCTCAGGCGTGATCTGCAGTACATCCTGACAGCGAAACCCGACCCAGCGGCTGACACCGGCTTTTGCCGCATTGGCCTGAGCAACCTTAATGGCACCTTCATCTATATCAGATCCAAAAATCTTAATTTTTTCCGGCGGATTTGAAATAACTGCCGCCTCAGCCTCAGCTCTGACCTGATCGAAAACTTTTGCTCCTACGAAGGGCCATTCTTCGCCCGAGAAGCGTCGGCGTAGTCCCGGTGCGGTTTTCGATGCGATAAGCGCAGCCTCTATTGGAATCGTGCCGGAACCGCAAAAGGGATCATAAACAGCTTCCTGTTCCCCGGCTAGTCCGAATCGTGACAAGTAGAGCATAGCTGCGGCCAGTGTCTCTCTGATCGGCGCCTCATGCCGCAGAGGTCTGTAGCCTCGCTTATGAAGACCATCACCGGAGGTATCAGCCATGATAGTTACGCGGTCAGAGACGATACCGAATTGCAGTTTAAGAAGACCAAGCGACTGGCTCTCAGGCAGCTCAGCACCGGGTGCTAAATTATATATACGGGAAAGATGCAGTACGATTGCTTTTTTAATCGTCCTCTGACAGGCGGGAATGCCAAACAACGCTGATTTTCTGGAATAACCATTAACGTGAAAAGCAGAGCCCTTCTCGATCCAGTTCTCCCAGGGCAATTCTTGCGCCCGCTCGAACAGAGTGTCAAAATCTCTGGCCTCGAACGATCCAAGTTCGATCAATACTCTCTCTGCCGTTCTCAGCCAAATATTCAGGCGGGCAGCGGCAAGTCTCATTTCATCAAGTCCGGAGACTGTCAGCACGACCTGTCCATCACTAACCTTGATCTGCGATCGATCATAGCCGAGCTCCTGCATTTCCGAAGCTGTGACTGATTCAACGCCAAAGAGCGTAGTTGCGATAATATTAAAATCCATATTTGTTTCCTTCTCTATATTTGATCTGATCTAAACTGCAATTTACGAAGCTTAAACTCAAACTCTGAGGAAGCCTCTGGCTATCAGCCAGGTTGCAGGAGAAATCAGCCAGGCACCGATAATATCACTGAGCCAGTGGACATCAAGAAATAGTCTGCCATAGGCAGTCACAATTGCGACAAAAAACAGATAACAGGTAATTGCTATGATAGCAGCAGTTGGCAAATACGGCGCTAGCATTGTCGGTACCAGCAAGGCAAAAGTCATGCTGGCCGCACTGTGGCCGCTGGGATATGAGCCGGAACGCATTTTTACATGGGCTATATCCTGCGGTGGTCTAGTTGCAGCAGCCAGCTGTTTGGTTGCAGTAACAGCAGTAGTCTGAATAAACATAGCAGATGTAAGCACCATTGCCCGCCGCCAGTCATCCCAATAGAAGCCCATCAAAAGAGATAACAGAATCAATTGCAGCGACAGTGATAGCACATCATTATAACGATGCGTTATGACCATTAGCGGACGCAATTGCAGAGGTCTGGTCAGAAGAATAAATTGCCTGATGAAAATATTAAGTCTGAGCAGAAAAGGGTTCAGTACTGCTAAGAGCAGATACATAAATAGCAAAATACCAAAAACAACCCACTCGCTAAAAATCATCTATCTAAAACCCTCCAGGCCAAGGCCTCAACATCTCTGATTAGTATAACATGTACCCACATTACAGACATACACTTGACCGTTATTCGCATACTAAGTTCTACGAAGCTGTGGAAATCTTCCGACCAAAGGCATCGCCGCTATTGCGGTC
>JAAYFZ010000448.1 GCA_012727965.1 Clostridiaceae bacterium | reverse complement strand
GTTGTCTGGTCTGCCGGACGCAAAAAACCAATCAATGATTAGCGACATTTAAATATTTCTTAATTAACAAATAATCTTGATAATCGCAAAAAAGAGGCTGCTGCCACTGTCATCTAAGACAAAACAACTTGGGCGGCAGCAGCTTCTCCCCTCCTAAATTCGTGACCGTAAAGGTTACATCTTTCTTGCAAAAGGACGAACAGTCTCCAGGCTGTTCGTCCTTTATTTTTTGTGACAATTAATGATGAAAGATTGTTCTTTTGTTCGCTTCTGGTATTCAGCCCGGCAGAAGAGAGCTTCCGGTCAGATAGCGGTCGCAGGATCTGGCAGCACGCCTGCCTTCGTTTATAGCCCAGACGACCAGACTCTGACCCCGACGCATATCACCAGCGCAGAAGATACCGTCAGTGCTCGTCATATAATTCTCATCGTTTGCAGCAACGTTGCTGCGCGGATCTCTGCTCAACTCAAGGTTAAGTGGCAGTCGTTCTTCTGGACCTAGAAAACCCATGGCCAGGAGTACAAGCTGGGCCGGTAATACACGTTCGCTGCCCGGTTTCTCAACCGGTGTCATCCGACCTTTGTCATCACGCTGCCAGCTGACCTCGACTGTGTAAACGGCCTTAACTTGTCCGTTCAAATCGCCTTCGAAGCCTTTTACCGTTGTCTGCCAGACTCTTGGGTCAGCACCGTAGAGGGCTATTGCCTCCTGTTGGCCATAGTCAGTTTTCAGGACGGCTGGCCACTGTGGCCAGGGGTTGTCGGAGCGCCTGTCAGTAGGCGGCTGCGGCATGATTTCGATTTGTGTTATGCTGGCACATTGCTGGCGGATGCTCGAACCGACGCAGTCGGTTCCTGTGTCGCCGCCGCCGATGACTATGACATCCTTGCCGGCTGCTGAAATTATCGGCGATTTATGATCGAGAAGAGCTTTTGTGCTTGATTTAAGAAATTCCATCGCGAAGTGGATGCCTGTCAGCTGTCTGCCTGGTACATTTAGATCTCTGGGTTTGCCGGCTCCGGCACAGAGGACAACGGCGTCGAAGTTGTCTTTTAGTTTGGCAACAGGCAGATCACGTCCTATTTCGGTTGAGGTTATGAATTTTACACCCTCAGCTGTCATTAAATCAGTTCTCCGCTTGACGATGTCTTTTGCCAGTTTCATATTGGGGATGCCGTACATCAACAGTCCGCCGATGCGGTCTTCGCGCTCATAAACAGTTACCTGGTGGCCAGCGCGATTAAGCTGATCGGCACAGGCCAGGCCGGAAGGACCGGAGCCAACGACTGCAACGTTTTTGCCGCTTCGATGTTTGGGCGGGTTCGGTTTGATCCAACCTTCCTGCCAGGCGCGGTCGATGATCGCGCACTCATTGAGCTTGATCGTTACCTGTGGCTGATTGATGCCGACAGTGCATGCACCTTCGCAGGGTGCCGGACAGACCCGCCCGGTAAATTCCGGGAAATTATTGGTTTTATGAAGCCTGTCTATGGCTTGCTTCCAGAGGCCTCTGTAGATCAGATCATTCCACTCAGGTATCAGGTTTTGGATAGGGCAGCCAGAAGCTGCGCCTTTGATCAGGATGCCGCTGTGACAGAAGGGGATACCGCAGTCCATGCATCTAGCGGCCTGGCGTCTGTGAGATTGCTCGTCCCAGAGCGTATGGAATTCCTGCCAGTCGCCGATGCGTTCGAGCGGTGGTCTGTCTGCCGGGAGCTCGCGTTCATATAGTAAGAAGCCGTCGTGCTTAGCCATTATGCTTTCCTCCTCTCGAAGGCTGCCAACAGAGCTTGTTCGCCCTGCAGCCCTTCCTTCTCTGCCTGTCCGATCAATTGCAGCATTTTTTCATAATCTAGTGGTAGGATGCGTCGGAAACTGCTTAAACTTATTTCGAAGCTGTTTAGTATATTTTCAGCAACAGCGCTGCCCGTATGCTCATAGTGGCTGCTGATCAATTTATGCAGCAGATCACTGTCTGTCTTATCAAGCTCAGAGTCGATTCTGATCATATCCTGATTGCAGCAAGCGGAGAAACTATCATCCGGATCGTAGACATAGGCTATACCGCCTGACATGCCGGCGGCGAAGTTGCGACCGGTCCGACCCAGTACCACTACTATACCCCCTGTCATGTATTCGCAGCCGTGGTCACCGGTGCCTTCTACAACAGCTGTCGCTCCGCTGTTTCTTACGCAGAAGCGCTCACCGGCTATACCGCGGAAATATGCTTCTCCTGAGGTTGCGCCGTAGAGAGCGACATTACCGACGATAATATTCTCTTCGGCCTTCAGTATGGCCGCCGGATCCGGGCGGACTATGATCTTGCCGCCGGAGAGGCCTTTGCCAATATAGTCATTGGCGTCTCCGAGAAGCTTAATTGTAAGTCCCTGAGGGATAAAAGCACCGAAGCTCTGACCGGCTGAACCTCGGAAGGTTATATCGATCGTGTCTTCCGGCAGTCCGGCTGCGCCATATTTTCTCGTGATCTCGCTGCCGAGCTGTGTGCCTGCGACTCTGTCGGTGTTTTTGATCGGCAGAATAGCTCTGATCTTACTGCCGTTAGCCAGTGCTGGTTCGCAAAGCGGCAGCAGTAATCTCCTGTCAAGCGAACCCTCAAGTCCGTGATCTTGTTTGTCGATGCAGTATCTTGTCTGGTTCTTAAGATTCTGAGGCCGATAGAGCAGACAGCTAAGATCGACACCGCGTCCCTTCCAGAAATGTTCAGCACGCTCGGCCTGCAGACAATTCGTTCTTCCGACCATTTCTTCTATCGACCGGAAGCCCAGCTCAGCCATCAGCTCTCGCATTTCTGTGGCGATAAAGCGCATGAAGTTGACGACATGATCAGGGTTGCCGGCGAAACGGCTGCGCAGCTCGGGGTTTTGCGTTGCGACGCCAACCGGACATGTATCGAGATTACAGACGCGCATCATGACGCAGCCCAGCGCTACCAGCGGACCGGTGGCAAAACCAAATTCTTCCGCACCAAGCAGGGCGGCAATGACTACATCACGGCCGGTCAGCAGCTTGCCGTCAGTCTCGACTGTAATACGGCTGCGCAGGTCGTTTAGCATCAGAGTCTGATGTGTTTCAGCCAGGCCG
>JAAYFZ010000447.1 GCA_012727965.1 Clostridiaceae bacterium | reverse complement strand
TCGAGTTGGCGATTATCGCATCCTGGCAAAAATTGATGATCATAAGGTTATCATAACAGTTGTTGAAATAGGTCATCGCAGTGAAATCTATAAATAACTTTCACAGAAGCCTGATGGAATAGTCACCATCAGGCTTCTGCAATCTCAATCTCAGCCCGCGCTGCAGGGTCACGATATCTAAACATCATCTTCCAATATACTATCTCGACAAGTTGAAAACGCAGTGATGAGCAGGCACTATGAGTCCTGATTTCACCCTCATCAGCACTACCATTAGCCACAAAAATCGAGGTCGGACCATCTGCACCTCCAATAATACCAATCGAGGCTGCAGCTTCAGGCAAAAACACATTATCATCATTCGACTCATTAAGAGTATTTGCAATAATTCGAGGATTATCACCATAAGAACAATCAACAATACTGCAGGCATCATCAGGCAAATCAGGACTAATTGAATAAACTACTTGTTTATAGTATCGAGGCAAATCTAGTCCAGGCATAGCAACTGCCTGCTCCGGAATTACTTGATCTTGAATCTTTTCAATCCTAAGAATATGCTCAACATCAGTCACGGGATGCCGAATACTGATTTGAGCGCCTTCTGTTAATTCACCCAATTCCGAACCTGCAATCTGCATCGGCTCCAATGATATATCTAAGCACACTTTTCTGATCTTCGGTTTACCGGACCCCGCCCAATGATAAGCCTGCCGCCAAAACTGCCAGCCTATTTCCGGGTCAAGATCGTAATGCGATAACACTGCAAGAGCAGGTTTCAGATAAGCAAACTCATCATCCTGACACTCTTCATCCGTAATCAAATCATATTCAACTTCCGCTTCAACCGCATTACATGGAGAATCAGTAATCTCAGCTAATCGAGAAGGATTCCAGGCTTCACCGAAACCATGAGAAGGCGCAAGCTGGCGTCCATTAACTGTAATCTCAGCTCTGATCTCTGAATCTTGAGCATCCTCAGACTCTAGCATCTTACAGAAATCGACAACCAAACCCGGGCCGCAACTATAAACTGCAGCCAACAGCCATCGCTCACCAGCAAGATTAAACTCTCGCAACAGGGTCATCTCCTGCCCTGGGTTACCGCGACCTTGAAAATCCAAGAAGTCCCCATTGAAACGAACTTGCCAACTAGGCAGATCAGATAGCATGTCATCAATCACAGTTGTCATTTGTTCACCTGTTTTCCTAATTCCACAATGGCAAAAGCCTAGCTAACAGACATGTAGTCCAGCGTCGAGAAGCTTACCGGAGTATGCGAGCTAAACTCCCAGCCAATAAAGATATTCAAGTACTGCTCCAGATCAACCGCGCAAATATAATCTCGGCCACCAATTATCTCCGCAGCATAGTTAATTCCCTCTTCCTGTTCGATCTGATCAGCAATATCCGTCTTATCTACAATCTCAAGCTGCTTAATAATTATATCCTTAGCGAAGAAAACACTATCAAGCGACAGGTAATCAGGGGTCTCGATCGTACACATAAACTTTTCATCTGGTTCAAACTCCTCATCGTTCATTTCAAACTTATGCATATGATTTCCAATGGGAAAAGTCGCACCATAAACAGTATCGCCAGTTTCTAAAACGGCAAAAGTCTCGTCCCAGGAAGCGATATCGAAATCCGATTTAGCCTCCAGCAGATAAAT
>JAAYFZ010000446.1 GCA_012727965.1 Clostridiaceae bacterium | reverse complement strand
TATACTGCTGCCAGTTCTGCTGACTGGGTGTCTGCTCCATCAGCATAAAAGGCTGCTGCTTGAGACCCCGCATCAGGTCATGAGACATCGCCACATAGCTCCAGGGCGTGTCATAGGCAGGGTAATTATCCCAGGATACAATATCCACCTCACGAGCCCATTTGTAATAGTCGATCCATTTGTAGGTTCCCATCATATTAGTTGTGATAGGCGTTTCCGAATCAAACTCTCTAATCGCATCGCGCTCCATTTTGAAGTTTTCCAGCATGCTGTCTGACATGAACCGGCGATAATCAATAGATATCCCGGCAAAAGCCGTCTTATCGCTGCCGATGCCTTCGCTGAGTGCATTCGGTAATACAATTTCATCCCAGCCATAAAAAGTGTGACCCCAAAACTCAGTGTTCCAGGCACTGTTTACAGCATCAAGTGTTTTATACTTGTTTTGCAGCCAGACGCGGAAGGCGCGTTCGCAATTCTCACAATAGCATTCGCCATTATACTCGTTATTAACATGCCAGCAGACAATATGTGGGTCGCTGCCATAGCGCTCTGCCAGCTTAGATGCCATTAGTCTGGCGTATTTTTGATAGACGAGGCTGTTGGGGCAGGCATTGTGACGTTGTCCGAACTTGTGATGGCGTCCTTCATAGTCTGTTCGGGTAGTCTCAGGATATTTAGCTACCAGCCAGGCAGGCATCGCAGCTGTCGAAGTCGCAAGCACGATATCATGACCGTTCTGACTCAACATGGCTATGATGTCGTCAAGCTCTGAGAAATCATAACAGTCTTCTGAGGGTTGAATCTTGGCCCATGAGAAAACATTGATCGTCGCGCTGTTGATGGAGGCTTGCTTGAATAGATACATATCTTCCTGCCAGACATCACGTGTCCATTGATTGGGATTATAATCACCGCCATAAAGGATCCTGTCGAAAAACTTCTTCATTTGAGCTGCCTCCTAAGAACATTATGTTTAACTTTACGATCTACATGATTATAAGAGTGACTGCCTACATAAATTGGCACCCAGTCTTAATCGTTTATACTGTCATTATAGATGCTTGCGGGTCATTGATGTACAATAAGACTAAACGAAAATACCAGAAAACGAAATAGGAGATCTATATGCCTATTTATTTCACATCAGATAGTATGAATATGCCGATCTATGTGCATAGTATTGGCAATGATTGGTATCAGAGCGCTGTCAAGCGTGATGCAGGGTTTCCTTACTATCATTGGCTGCAAACTGAAAACGGAGAAGGCGTCATCAGAGTTGGTGGAATTGAGCACATATTGAAACAAGGACAGGGCATTATGCTCGCCCCTTTTATACCTCATGAATATGAGCCTGTCGAACAAGAATGGAAGACCTCGTTTGTCTCCTTTTACGGGTGTTTGCAAAATGAACTTGGTATGATCTTCGGTCAGATGCCGTATGTTCTGGCTGAAAACTGCGAGAGATTTTCACCGCAGGATTGGGTGGACAGAATCATCAGAGAAATTGAGGGCGGGAGATTTATACCAGAGGAATTGTCAATTGAATGCTACCGCTTCCTACTTGGTATCAGCAGCGCTCAACCGGGAAGAAAAACTAATGTACGCTATCAATACCAGAGATATATCGAACCGGTTTTGATAGAGATAAGCAAGAACTACAACGGCGATCTAACAGTCCAGCAGCTTGCTGACCTGGTTTATGTTACGCCGCAATACCTGACTCGGATTTTTCAGGAGCAGCTTGGCAGCTCAGTTCATAACTATCTAACAAATTATCGCATTAGAATGGCAAAAGAACTTCTGATCAACAAACCAGAGATATCTGTTCGCAATGCCGGAATTCGAAGCGGTATGCCGACCACCAGCCACTTCATCGCTGTTTTCAAGGAACGCGTCGGTTATACTCCGTTAGAATTTCGCAATCTGCATTATTGAGAGTCGTTAAGGCAAGCTGACTTACTCCCATTTAAAATAGCTGATCGCAAATGCAGTGCAGATAATTGCAAGTCCGATCATCACAGCGATCGGGAGCCAGAGGATATCTTCAGAGGTTCCCAGTGATGTTGATTTCAAGAGCTTTATACCTTGTGTAAGCGGCATAATGTCGGCAACTCTCTGAAGTGGTGCCGGCATTATTTCGTATGGTAATGTAGCACCTGAGAAGATGAGCATCGGGAAATATAAAACACTGGCAAGCACACTGGCTGTTTTTATATTTGGGGCGACTCCTCCGACTAAGAGGTCGATGCTGAACATGGAGACCATTACCAGTAGAAACGCTCCCATAAACTGCAGCCATGAACCATCAAATCTATAACCGAATAGGGAGGCTGTTATATAAACAAGGATCAAAGAAGCAAGTGAATAGAGGGCATACATCGAAGCATGCACGACAAGTATCAGTGCTGGACTTGTGGGGGTAACCTTAAAGCGCTTGAGAATCTTCTTGTTTCTATAATCTGCTATGACCAAGGGCAGTCCCATGACGCCGCCGGCACAAATCGCGATAGCAGAGACAGCGCCAAAAGATTGAGCAAGGAATGTGAAGTTCGCGCCTTCATAGGCAGGCTTGCTTCCGTAAATGATGCCGAGAATCGCCATTATTACTACCGGCATACATATCGCGAAGATCACCATGTCCATACCTCGCAGAGATATTTTCAGTTCTGTTTTCAGCATTGCTTTATAAGCTTTCATCATCAGATGCCTCCTCGTCTGTGTACCATAAATAAGCGTCTTCAAACTTGTTGCAAGGACTGTTCTCGATTGCTTCCTGCAC
>JAAYFZ010000445.1 GCA_012727965.1 Clostridiaceae bacterium | reverse complement strand
GCGCCATGATAAACGCATTGGCGGTGCTTCAGCAGACTCTGGGAGATCTGAACATGATCGAGTCAGTAGTCAAGCTGACAACATATGTGGCCAGCGCAGATGATTTCTATGAGCAACCGCAGGTTGCAAATGGCGGCAGCCAGCTTCTGGCTGATATATTCGGTATTGAGAATGTACCTGCGCGCTCCGCTGTCGGCGTAAATGTGCTTCCGCTCAATATGCCATTGGAGACGGAAATGTTAGTTGAGCTCAAGCAACCATATGTAGAGCTCTGATCTCTAAATAAAAAATCCGCGAAGAGCGTCGCGGATCATAAAATAGAATATTGCAGGGCGATCGACCATAGCAGGCAGATCGCCCTGTTTTTTTGTGTAATCGCAGAATCAGTCAGGCTGTGGTTTGCCGTAAATCTGAGGTATGAATGTCTGCTCATCTATCGGCGGTCTGATATAGCCGGTATCTTCCTGACGCGGAGGCAGTGTTAACGGCTCCGGAGTGAGATCCTTGTAATCTATCTGACTAAGCAAATGGGATATACAGTTAAGCCTGGCATGCTTCTTGATATCGGCATTAACAACATACCAGGGCGACTGCTTGATATCCGTATGAGCAAACATTTCATCCTTCGCTTTTGAGTATTCGACCCAGCGCGAACGTGATTCGAGATCCATTTTGCTAAGTTTCCAGCGCTTGGTGGGGTCATTCATACGATCCTGGAAGCGCTTCTCCTGTTCCTCATTAGAGACTGAAAACCAATACTTGATTAGAATGATGCCGGAACGAATCAGCATTTTCTCGAACTCGGGACAAGAACGCAGAAATTCGCGGTACTCCTCCTCAGTGCAGAAATTCATAACACGCTCGACACCGCCGCGATTGTACCAGCTGCGATCGAAGAGAACGATCTCGCCAGCAGCCGGGAGCTTGGCAACATAGCGCTGGAAAAACCACTGTGTTTCCTCTTTTGGTGTAGGCGCCGGCAAAGCTTCGACGCGGCAGACACGGGGGTTCAAAGCTTCAGTGATCCGTTTGATGACGCCGCCCTTACCGGCTGCATCTCTGCCCTCGAAAATAACGACTACTTTCAATTTTTCCAGTTTGACCCATTCCTGCAGTTTGACCAGCTCGATCTGCAGATTCTTGAGTTCCTTTTCGTAATATTTTTTCTTGATAACAGGCACCTTGGTGCCATGGAGATCTTCTATCTTATAATTCTTGTCAAAATTCTGTTTATTCATAAGGGGTCTCCTTTCCAGTCGTTACTGCAGCTGTTGCCAGCCACGTTCGGTTAGGCATAATATCCAGTAATCAGCATTGATATTGTGTATTTATTTTAGCACATTATACTAACTATCATGCTAAAACTTATGTCTGCTGCAGAACTTGAGGTATGATGTATAATTAAACGTATAAAGCAAATAAATATTTTGGCAAAAGCCGGTAAGTGCCGGTCTCTGGAGGAGGCTAAATATATGAATATGGATACTGAGAAAGATATAAGACCGCTGATAGCAATTCCGATCGGCGATCCGGCAGGTGTTGGACCGGAACTAGTCGCAAAAGCACTTTCCGCCCGAGAACTTGACGGGCTGGCCAGGTGTGTTGTCATCGGTGATCTACAGGTGATTCAACGTGCGGTCGCTATCACAGAGGCAGATGTCACGATCAATGTGATAGATGATCCCCGGCAAGGACGATATGAGCCGGAGATACTCAATCTGATCGATCTTGATAATATTTCTCTTGATAGCTACAAACTTGGTGAGGTATCGGCAATCTGCGGACGGGCGGCTTATCAGTATATTGAAAAAACAATTGAGCTTGCCAATGCAGGCGCAGTCGACGCCGTGGCAACGACACCGATCAATAAGGAGAGCCTTAGAGCGGGGGATGTGCCTTTTATAGGGCATACAGAAATTTTCGCGGAGCTTACAGGTACACCTGATCCTCTTACTATGTTTGAGGTTTCCGGTATGCGTGTATTTTTCCTGTCGCGTCATGTATCACTTCGCCAGGCTTGCGATTTAGTTACGCGTGAGCGCATCGTTGCAACTGCGCACCGCTGCTTTGCTGCTTTGAAAAAATTAGGCATAACAGAGGGGACGATGGCTGTTGCCGGACTGAACCCGCACAGCGGTGAACATGGACTGTTCGGCAATGAAGAGGTAGAGCATGTGATACCAGCTGTCAGACAACTGCAGTCAGAGGGATACAATGTTGAAGGCCCGATCGGTGCCGACTCAGTTTTTAATCTGGCGCTTGAAGGTCGATATCATTCGGTACTTTCTCTCTATCATGATCAGGGACATATAGCGACAAAAACCTTCGATTTTTACCGAACTATCGCTGTTACAAACGGATTGCCCTTTCTGCGGACATCGGTTGACCATGGAACAGCCTTTGACCTGGCAGGTAAGGGCACTGCCAGCGAAATCAGCATGATTGAAGCGGTCAAGCTTGCAGCAAAATATGCACCCTATTTCCGTCATGGCATATAAAGATCTGAGAATTGCCCTTCGTAAGGCTTTTCCCTTGACTATGCCTGTTATGACCGGCTATCTTGTGCTCGGGGCTGCTTTTGGCATGTTAATGGATAGTATTGGCTATAACTGGTTTTGGACTTTTGTCGCCAGCCTGACTACTTATGCCGGCTCGATGCAGTTTGTGGCTGTCAGTTTGCTGGCGGCAGGTGCAGGGCCGCTAAATGTTGCTGTTATGACTCTGATGGTAAATGCCAGACATATTTTCTATGGTATTTCAATGCTGGGCAAATTTGAAGGTTTGGGCGAGATCAGGGGATACCTGATTTTTGGGCTTACAGATGAGACTTTTTCTGTCCTAAGTGCAAATGAAGTTCCGGAAGGTGTCGACAAGCGCAGTTTCTTGCTTGCGGTTACACTGCTTGACCACATATATTGGATCAGCGGTTCGGTTGCAGGCAATCTTCTGGGCAGTGCTTTGCAGATAAATACGCATGGCCTGGAGTTTGTGTTGACTGCACTTTTTACTGTCATATTTATTGATCAGTGGCGTATGAAAACCAGCCGGCTGCCTGCACTGATCGGCGTGGTCACCTCTGTGGCCGCTCTTTTGCTGTTCGGGCCGGGACACTTCATAATACCGGCGCTCTTTATGATTCTGATAGCTGTAGCAGCTGGCAGAAAACTGCTCGACCGCGAGAGGAGTGAACTGATATGAGCCTCTGGCAAAACATTATTTTCTTCTCGGTTATGGCTTTTGTGACGGCTCTTACAAGATTTCTGCCTTTTCTGCTGTTTCCAGACGGCAGCAAGACGCCTGGTTTTGTTCGATATCTTGGCCGGGTTTTGCCATACCCTGTAACAGGTATGCTGGTTGTTTACTGTTTGAAGGATGTTGATTTCATCTGTCGTCCGCATGGTTTGCCAGAAGCAGCAGCGATTATTGTAATAGCTGTTATACACACATGGAAGCGTAATGCTCTTTTAAGTATAGGTGTGGGGACAATAGTCTATATGATAATGATTCAGCTGCTTGCTGGTTGAATTACTATGAATCAGGAGGATCTCTATGCATAGATTTATAG
>JAAYFZ010000444.1 GCA_012727965.1 Clostridiaceae bacterium | reverse complement strand
GGAAACGACCCTCACCTGCCTTGTCAGTGTAGATTTCAAATTTTGGGTTAACTGCTTTTTCGACGGGTTCAACTGTCTGGTCTTCTAGATTTGCGATTGGAGCATTCTTCTTGACACTTTCCACACCTTTCAAGCATGAAGCCTCATTGGCATAAACCTCTGAAGTGGCTATTACTTGTCCGTTAGTGGCCAGCAAATCAAACTTGGTACCTGTTGCTGTTTTCTTGACAATGAATTTTCCCATGTGTTCAACCCCTTTCTAAATATCTTATGTAGCAATTATATCACCTTGGAATTACATAGCAAATTAATTAATTTATATCATGTCTGTTTTTTTTGCTAATGCTGTGTCAAAACTTATGGAGGCCGGAAAAATTCACCTCACAACGAGCTCACCTTCGAGCCGATGTTTCTGCGCCTGCCAACTGTCGTTATTCTCACTTTGATCTAACAAACAATAGTATATTCTCTCAGCAAACCGTTCAAAAGGCTGCCTGTATGCGGTGATACCAAGGCTCTCACATTCATCGAAATCATCAATGCAGACTAATGCAACATCGTGTATACCATTATTGATAAACTCCTTCTTCAATTCTATTCCCAGTTCACCATCACTGCAGATCACGCCATCCGGATGCAATTCCGGGCGGAAGGTATCAATTACGAAATTTGTTTGTGGACTGGCCAGGTATTTTTTAAAATCCCAGGGAAGCAGATAGTTGCGACCGCTTGGTGACAGGTCGAGAAATGTCTGTTCGCGCTCAATATAACTGCTTAATTCGGGGTTTTCTCTGCCGACATAAACAATTTTTCTGCATGAATTATTCTCGAGATGCTTATATAGAGTTCTGATCGCAGCAGCATTGTCGAGGCATACACTGTCAGCACATGGAGAATGGATGGTTATATCGAAGAAAACAATCTTCATTCCCATATCATGAAGTCTCTTCACACTCTTGCTGTTGATTTTTTCATAATCAAGCCAAATGACTGAACTGCGAACGCCTCTTTGGAATAAGCGCAGCAAGGTCTCCTCGATTGGTTCTTCCTCGGAACGCTGGACGAAAACAACCATCGAATGGAATCGGTCGGCTATCTGCTGGAAATGATCTATGAACATTGAGAAAAACCTTCGCTGAGCCGGCGCCACAAAAGCAACTACATCCATGGAACGCGCTGTTTGCTGATTGGCATAATCGACATAGAATCTTCCGAAAGCTTTCTCTTCTAAAACTCCATCTCCGGCAAGCTGCTTAAGTGTTGCTACTACACTAGCTAGATCTGTGCAGCATTGCTCCGCCAAATATCGAGCTGAAGGCAGTCTGCTTCTTTGCGAAAACACACCATCAAAAATCGCTCGAATAATATAATCACGTACAGTCTGGTTTACTCTAGAATTCTTCATATAAACTCCCGACATAAGATTACTCAACCAAAAATCGGCTAACATATTTAAACTAATTCTATCATACAGAGAGCTACTATATATTATCGATGATCTCCATCATCTTCTCAGAAAACTCGATCGCTTCTGATGCAATCTTGTTGATCAATATTTCACCACTGTCGAAATCAGGTTTTTCAGTAAGTACATATTCAACAATCGAATCGACTCCCGGACTTACTTGCGATAGTCTATATCTACCAATATCAATCTTACTGAGTTTATCGATAAATTCTGCCTTGCGACAGCTGCTGAGTGTATTCTTCAACCAATTTATTTAGTGATACCATAGTGAACCTCCTGCTATTAGTCGAATAGCGATATTTGCCTATTCTGAGATACGTATCTCTGAAGATAATCAAATAGTTCCTTATGATCAAGGAGTATGTTGTGATCCTTGCACACGCTTCTCAGCTTACGCGCTAACTTCTCATTATCAGGGCTATGGCAAATGTATGCTTTACCGAAGGTTCTCATGTATTTTTCTTTCATACCTGGGAAGCTGCGGTCGAGCATTTGATATAGGTATTCTCTATTACCTTCACGTATTGTTAATCCGAAACCAAAATTGAGTATAGCTCTGACTTCTGACCTGATGCAATAATCGAGTATTCCATCAAGGTTTTCCTCTGTATCATTGATATAAGGTAAAATCGGCGATAGCCATACAACTGTTGGAATACCTGCATCGCGCATTTTTTCTAAAACTTGAAAACGCTCAAATGTTGTCGATACCTTAGGTTCAATGATCCTGCAGAGGTCTTCATCAGCTGTTGTCATGGTTATTTGTACAACACATTTCGCCTTCTTGTTTATACTGATGAGCAGGTTAAGATCACGCAGAATGAGGGCAGATTTTGTCTGAATAGCCAGCCCAAAACCATAATGATCGATCAGCTCAAGGCAGCTTCTGGTATACCCTAACTTCTCCTCAAGAGGTATATATGGATCTGTCATAGCGCCTGTTCCAATCATGCAGGGCTTACGTCTGCACTTAAGTTCAGTCTCAAGCATCTGCGGGGCGTTTCTCTTAACCTCGATGTCTTCGAAATCATGATCCATCTGGTAGCAGGCACTACGACTGTCGCAATAAATACAGCCATGTGTACAGCCTCGGTAGAGATTCATACCGTTTTTTGCAGATAATATTGTTTTATAATCAGCAAAATGCATTTTTGACTCTTCCTCTTTTCCCTTCTTGTGAACCCTCTTGGTATTAATACAAGTTAATATAATTTTATCAGATTACTTCACTGTATTTGCACACTAAACTGATCTCTGACCATGAGTCCATATTCGCGAACATTAATAATTGCACAAATTCACTCGACCGCTATTGTCTATTCAGAGAAAATGTGCGCAGTATATTTATATTTTATCAACAAGGTGCTATCATTCATCTGATTGGCCAGTTTATTTTAGGCTCCGATACAGCAGTGTATACAGAGTCCTGAGTAGTTTTCCCATCTTCATAATTCCTTAGTAGATCAGTTTATTTTTCATACAATAATGTTACTAAGAAAGAAGGACAAATCTATGCTGTGGCCAATTTTTTCAATTATCGTATCTTTACTGGCTTTTTGCCTGGCTGCATATTTCTATGGTTGGGTCAAGAAGCTGCCAATCGCCGATGGTCCGTTGTCGAATGTGGGTCTATTGGTTCGAAATGGAGCTTTCACATTTATTCGTCGTGAATATAAGGTTCTGCTGAGATTCGTCGGTGTTGTATCCGTTCTGATTCTGTTGTTCTTCCCCAAACCGATCTGGTCAGGCGAAGTTAAACTGAATATCTTGATGGCTGTTGCGTTTATTTTAGGTTCAGTTCTTTCAGGCTTAGCCGGATGGATCGGAATCAGTATTGCGACTATCGCTAATACTCGTTCCGCTACAGCAGCTCAAAAAGGTCTTGCCCCATCATTTATGGCAGGCTTCCGTGGCGGCGCTGTCATGGGACTGGCAGTTGTCGGCACTAGTCTTATGGGTGCAGCCTTGTTGTTCATTGTAACAGAAAATCCAGAAATCGTTCTTGCATTCAGCTTCGGTGCCAGCTCTCTTGCGCTATTTGCCAAGGCAGGTGGTGGTATATTCACCAAAACAGCCGATATAGCAGCAGATCTTACGGGCAAGGTTGAATTAGGCATTCCAGAGGATGACCCGCGCAATCCGGCTGTTATCGCTGATAATGTTGGTGATAATGTCGGTGATGTCGCAGGCATGGGTGCCGACTTGTTTGATTCTAATATTGCTTCGATCGCGGCAGCTATGGTTCTGGCACTCCCTTTAGGTCAGACTGATCTGATTTTCTGCTTCGGAGGAATTGGACTTCTAGCTTCGATGCTAGGTATTATTATCACTAAGGTTGGAGCGAACGGAAATCCAGGAAAAGCACTCAATAGAGGAACATACCTTACAAACTTTATTTTCTTCGTGCTATCTCTTGCAGCAGTATTAATCTTCAAGTTTGAATTCCGTCTCTGGCTTGCGACATCTATTGGTATGTTGGCCGGTGTAATAATTGGATTTACCTCTGAGCTTTTTACTTCTGACGAAGGCAAACCCGTTATGCATGTAGCAAAGGCCTGTCAAAGCGGCCCTGCTTTTACCATTATCAGCGGTTTTGCTTATGGTCTGCTTAGCACATTTCCACCTATTATTGGTATAGGAGGAGCTGCGCTGGCCGCATATAAGGTTTGCGAGCCTTTGGGCGCTGGATACCCACTCCTGGGTATTGCGATGTCTGCAATAGGAATGCTATCAGTCGTTGGTATGATTATATCGAACGACGCTTATGGTCCTATTGTTGATAATGCCAGAGGCATGGCAGAAATGGGCGGTCTGGGTGACGAAGTACTGAGAATTACTGACGAGCTGGATGCCGCCGGTAATACCGCAAAAGCCATCACTAAGGGCTTCTCAATCGGTGCCGCTGGTTTGACCGTCATAGCTCTGCTGGCTGCTTATCAGGAAATAGTTCAGAAAGCAATCGGTCAGATTCAGCTATTCAGCATTCTTGATCCTTTGGTATTCTTCGGAATGCTTACAGGTATTGCAGTTCCGGCCGTTTTCTCGGCAATGCTCATGATGGGCGTTGATCGTAATGCTGAGCGAATGGTAAAAGAAATACATCGTCAGTTTGACGAAATCCCTGGTTTAAAGGAAGGCGTTGAAGGTGTTGTTCCAGATTATAATCGTTGTATCGATATCGCGACGGTTGGCGCTATTCGCGAGCTGATTCCTGCTGGTCTAATGACGATTCTCGTCACTATGGCTGTCGGTTTCATCGGCGGCGTAACAGCGATTGGCGGATTCCTCGCTGGCAACATCACGTCTGGATTACTGCTTGCTTTGCTGATGTCAAACGCAGGCGGTATGTGGGACAATGCCAAGAAGTATATAGAAGCTGGAAACTTCGGCGGCAAGGGCTCTGATGCTCACAAAGCCGCTGTTATAGGCGACACTGTTGGTGATCCTTTCAAGGATACAGCAGGGCCATCGATAAATACGCAGATTACTGTTGTATCTCTGGTTTCATCTTTGTCAGCCGCGATCTTCTTAGCTGTTAGTATATTCTGATCAGCTTAAATCATCATAACTTGAACGATAAAACAGCTTCACATTGCAATGATGTGAAGCTGTTTTATGATCATCCATAAATTACTGGCTGGTTTCTTAATAATTAACTATCCTCTCGGTTCATAGCGCATAAAATCAAAATCCACGTAACCGCCGATTTTCTCAGTCGCATAACTGAACAGTGCAGCACGATAGCCGACGAAGTGACGAAGCTGATAGATCATCTTAAGTTCAGATCCAAGTCTTATCCACTTGACCGAATCATAGGAATAGTAGAAGATGGCAATATCTCTGCTGACAGTGAAATCAAATTCAACCTTTAGGTGTACCGTATCCGCAAGAAGAGGCACACTTTCAACAATCACCTCATCCTGACCTTCACCCGTTTTCATGACGATCCTCTTACCATCGTCATCAACTGTAACAGCTGCAATGCCCCAACGCGATTGAAACGCAGCGATGCCAGCACAGTCGCCAGTCTGCATACCGCTGGTATCAAGGCAGGTGTAAAAGCTTGATACCGGGCCCGTAGTACGCTGCGTCAAAGTATTTCTGGCATTCTCAAGGCAATTCGATAATTGACCATTCTTAAGTCTTAGATGCCCGGGTCTCTCAGTAACAGACCAATATCTATCGTCGGGATTGTGATTAAACTGCCAGGCAAAATGTAATTTATCAGTCTCATATTCGAAATCATCGCTTTTGGTAAATGGTTCAGCCTTCTTCTCCTGCAGCGGCACTTCAAACTCATGTGGAATTTTCCCTTCAATACCAAGTACTGGCCAATCGTCTTGCCAGCTTACAGGCATAAGCACAGGGCATCTGCCGACAGAATCCCTATCTTGGAAAAGCATCGCGTACCATTCATTCTTGAATTTGAATATGCCACCCTGCGCAACACCATTGTTTTGATAGCCCATATCGTCATCAAGAATAATCTTACCTGTATACTCGCCAAGAAGCTCTTCACTTCTATAACACCATTGAATCCGGCGTCCAGAACCTGACTTGGGCCACTGAATCATCATCAGATAATAGTAATCACCAACTTTATGGATATGGCTGCCTTCACAGTTAAGACCTTCCACAACAGGCGTGTCAAGAAGGACCTGATCGATGCCGTCGACTTTTACCGTTGTGCAGTCAGATTCGAGTTCTTTGATATGTATGGTGCCATTTCCATACACTATAAAAACCCGACCGTCTTCAAAAAGAAGTGACGGATCATGGTGGAAGCCAGGTATTACAGTGCGATGCCATTTTGACCCGGCCAGATCAGCAGTCCGATAGATATAAGTGTTTTGCATGTCATTACTGTTGAAGCAAACGTAGAATATACCTTTATGAAATCTGAAACTAGTTGCCCATGAGCCTTGACTGTATATGCTCTGTCCATCCTCTAAGCAGTGAGCCGCGTTGTTCTCGAAATGATCGTATACATAGGATATGATTTCCCAGTGGGCGAGATCGTATGATCTCATTATCGGTATGCCAGGCATAAAATGCATCGAAGTGGTCGTCATATATACGGCATCTTCAGTAACAACTACTGAGGGATCAGGGAAATCTGCCAGAAACAAAGGATTGTGTACTATTGTCAGATTTTTGCTCATACGTATACTCTCACCACATCTTCTTAGGACAGCGCTGCGATCTCGAAGCCGCACGCATCTCAACATAACAGCCGCACTGATGGCAGACGCCGTCGAGCAAATGCTCACAGGCCCGACATCTGTCGAGCCTGCTGGCATACTCTTGCGAATTTGTTCTATCATTTGCCGGAATCGTTCCGATATATTTTTGTACACTCTCATAGGTGCTCAAATCATCAAGCTCGGCCAGCAAACAGCGCTTACAAATTGATCGTGCCATAATTTATCCGATGGTGATCTCAATGACACTGCAGGCCGGCATCTTGAAGCTGAAGCCAGTTGCGTCTCTGGTTATCCCGGCAAAAGGCGTGATGCCTACGCGGTAAAGTTCATTGAAGTCATTATGATCTTCCATGCTGCCGGCAAGAATCCTGGCAGTAACCTGCTGGCTGTCATTAAGTGCTATCGGACATTCAATATCCTGAGCTGCATCAGCTGAGAGGTTAGCCATTGTTATATGGATAACGCCGTCCTGATCAACGGATGATGATACATCAAGATGAGGTATCTTGTACTCATCAGTACCAACCTCGCCGCACTGTACGAAG
>JAAYFZ010000443.1 GCA_012727965.1 Clostridiaceae bacterium | reverse complement strand
TCTGGATCCGATACTGCGAAGAAGGCATCCTTCGGAGTCCAGTCGCTGTTCCAGAGCATCGGGTTATGACCGGAGCGCCAGTTTTGCTGGTCATTGAGACCCCAGAAGGTGACTCTGTCGATATGCTCAGCATAGTCCATGTATACTTTGAAATACTCAGCGTATCGCTCGGCCTGAACGATCTCGATCTCGGTGCCATTGGTTATGCCCTTGGTAATCCAGTAGTTTTTCTCTGTTGAAGACCCTTGTGAGCCAATGATATCCTCTTCACCGCGATCCTTGAGATCCATGTATGCTGTTGGCTCAGCATTCCATGGGAACCAGCAGAATAGATCTAGTTCACTTATAACAACATCGACATCAGCAGCAATTATATTCTTAATGCCATTTTCCACACTTAATGCTGGTGTGTCCATGATGTAGTTATGGGACTGCATGCCAATACCTTCGATCAGCTTGCGGGGGTCATCCGGGTATTCGCTTTTGTATTTTTCGTTTAGCTCTGTTGCCATTTTTGCAGCCAGTTTAGATTTACCATCCTGATACATATTGAAATCATTATAGAAGAGCTTGGCATCGGTGTATTTGCGGGCTAGTACGAAGGCATCATAAATATAATCGCTTGGATCCTCACCCTCTGCCATGCCGTTGCTGTATGCCTTGTACCAGGCGCTTTGATCTGATTCGCGCAGGAAGTTTCTCCAGTCAGCGCTTGCAGATACTGTATTGACACCGTCGACCAGAGCTTCGTTAACAACATCCCAGCTGGTGACAACACCAGGGTAATTGGTGTCGAAATGCTCAACAACAGTTTTTATGTAAAGTTCCATATTTGTTTTTGCCTGTTCTCTGGTTGTTTCGCCGGCAAGGCCGCCATTTACCCAGGCTGGAGATTGTGAATGCCAAACAAGCACGTGACCGTGCACGGTATATCCATTCTCCTGTGCCAAACTGGCCAGATCGTCGGCTGTATGACTCTTAGATTCACCAATCATAAATGCGCCTTCTGTGCCTGCTCCGCCAGATGACAACTGATCAGGCTTCATGCAGTTTTCCGCCGTTAGCGAGTTGAAGTGTGCGCGGGTCAGCGCGCCTCGGTCATTATTGGTATCAAAATTGGATTTGTCGCCAAAAATTGTGCCAAGTAAAAAATAGTCTTCATATGTCTGCGCCAAAGATTGAGAGGCATTGCCTATTCTTAATGCTGCTATTGCCTGCTGTAAGTCATCAGCTGCCTGATCCAGAGTAGCAGTATCGGTAGAGGCGCTATCGATCAGAGCGGAGAGCTCATCGGCTGCGGCTTCTGCCAGTCGATAAGTGGCTGGGGTATAATCCTCTTCATTTAGAGCTTCGAACGCATTCATTATCGCATCTTGCTCACTAACAGGTGCAGCAGCTTCTGTCGTCGTAGATTCATTCGTTACTGTTGGAGCTTCTGTCTTGTTTGAAGAACAAGAAGGGAGCATAAATGCTGTTACTATCGAAGCAATCACCAGACCTGTCATAATGAAATGTTTCTTCCTTGTAGTCATGTTTAATTATATCCTTTCATCTTTCACGCCTGAATCATACTATTCAGATTAGGTTGAGAGTTAATTGACCAGTATAGTTTAACATGGCTTGATAAATAAAAGAGCACAAACATTTCAAGGAATATTCTGTTATTTTTACATTCCGCTCAACTGTCAAGTGCAAAAAACAGAAAACACATAAGCTTGAGATCGCAGTCAAATTTTTGAGAAAATTATCCCTCTTTATATGATTCCCAAGGGAATTAATATCGCCAATAGCAATACGTTGATTGCAGCCAAACCGCCGATGAAGATTTTTTGGAAACGAGGATTCTTGTCAGGAACCAGAAAGGCAGCCAGGAAAAATGGAATATAGGTCGTAATGAATACCGGGAGGGCACCCCACCATGGATAAACCCAAATAAACGCAGGAGTGGAGGCCAGGAAGATTTCCACAGCACTGAAAAACGCTGCGTTTCCAATTGCAAAAAGAATCCGGTTATTAATGCCAAATATCTTCTTATCGGGATCCTCGGGCAACAGTTTGCTCATGGCCAGGCCGGCAATGGCAAACATCATCGATAATTCCCAGCTTACCCCGATTAGCAGAATGAAGCTGGTACTCTCCGGTGAAACTGTCCATAGTGCGTATCCGGTTATAGCGCAGATTACCGCATTTGTGATTTCATAGAACCAGTGCACCATATACAGTGCTAATCCTGCAGCAACTCCTCGATAGTTTTTGCGTGACAACTCCGTGGCATATATGTATACGACTACTGCCAGAAGAAAGATAAATGTCCAGTTGAAGTTGGAGACGCTCCGTACGAATTTTAGCGCGTGATCAGCGGCGCCTGCATTATCCCAATTACCAAACCACATAAATATTCCTGCCTTTCATAATGAGTCGTAAATCAAAAAAGATGTTCATTAGATCGTATGAAGATTTTAAGGCGAATTAGAATTATGGCTTTCCCTTTTTTATATTACCACATTGTCTTCACAGTTAGATTGCTGTTATTTTCGCATTTTGATTGAC
>JAAYFZ010000442.1 GCA_012727965.1 Clostridiaceae bacterium | reverse complement strand
GTCGTCTTAGATCGAACTCTTTAATAAGTGAGGGTCTTCTATTATCGATTTTATGATGCGCAAAATAACTCTTGATCGTTTTTCTCCAACTGCTGACAGCAAGGATGACCGCAGAAATGATATTAACAAATACTATCAGTAGTATGGCAGCATGGGCGGCGCCGATTAACATTATCAGCAGCTTGTTGTTATCTGACCAGAGAATCTCAGGTTCTGAATAAGCCAGAAAAGATGGGGCGGCAGTCAGGAATATTGCTGGAATAATCAGCCATAGCAGCCTGACTCCTTCTAGCAAAACAGCCTTGAGTCTTCTGGTTAGCAGAAGCCCCAGGACTAGACCTATAATCGCGAAAAACAGATAAAGCATTCTAAATATTATGCCTGTCTGACAACCAGATTTGCCAGTCTTCCTTTTACATAAATGAATTTAACTAATTGACGTCCATCCATGTAGGTGTCATAGTTTTCATTCTTTTCAACTAATTCCTGCACCTGTTTCTGGTCAGCATCGTTTGGTATATCGAGGCGGAATTTAACCTGCCCATTAATCTGGACAGCTATTTCTATGGTATCACGAATCAGAGCCTTCTCATCGAACTCAGGCCAGCTCTGTTTGAATATAGATTCAGTATAACCAAGCTTCTCCCACATTTCTTCAGCAAAATGCGGCGCAAAAGGAGCAGCCAATTTAATCAGATCTTCAACGGTTTCTCTGACCAGACCATTCTGGACCGTACCTTCTGAATGATATTTGTTAAGTGCGTTTAGAAGCTCCATCATACGTGAGATCGAAGTATTAAACTGAAACTTCTCAGCATCAGTCGTAACACCACGAATAGCGAAATGTCGAGCATACTGCAAATCCTTTTCTCTCTGTCCGAATCCTGCAGGATCTGCTGCAGAACTACCGGCATCTACAGATTCCTCTACCAGTCTCTCTATACGTGAGACAAATTTAACAATTGCCTTGACTCCATCATCGCTCCAGGGGCCGCCCTCTGTATAAGCAAAACCAAATCCCAGATACAGACGGAACACGTCCGAACCATACTGACTGATATAATCATCGGGTGATATGGTATTTCCTCTGGACTTAGACATTTTCTGACCGTCTGAACCAAGGATGGTTCCCTGATGTACCAGTGACGAGAAAGGTTCGTCGAAATCAAGGTACTCCATGTCGCGAAGAGCTTTTGTTATAAAACGTGAATAGAGTAAATGCATTGCTGCATGTTCAGCACCACCGATATATTTGTCGACTGGACAGAGAGCGTTGACCTTATCTCTGCTGAAGGCTTCTTGATTATTCTTATTATCAACATATCTGAATTGATACCAGGATGAACAGACAAAAGTATCAAGTGTGTCGGGATCTCTTCTGGCATGACCTCCGCATTTGGGGCAGGTCGTATTGATAAAGGAGCTGCATTTTTTTAGAGGAGATTCACCATCTGGTGCAAATTCTACATCATATGGCAGCTCAACCGGCAATTGATCTTCAGGTACAGGAACAACCCCGCAGTCGTCACAGTAGACGATCGGAATCGGAGTTCCCCAGTAACGCTGACGTGATACCAGCCAGTCACGCAGACGATAATTGATCTTCAACGAACCGTTGTTGTTCGTTTCAAGTTCATTAACGATGGCATTTACTGCTTCAGAGAAAGAGAGTTCATCGAAGCGGCCACTGTCTGTGAGTACGCCTTTTGCCGTATATGGCAGAGAATCATCGCTGCCGTCCGCAGATTTGATGACGCGTTTGATTGGCAGATTAAATTTCTGTGCGAATTCGTAATCGCGCTCGTCATGGGCAGGAACTGCCATTACTATTCCGGTACCGTAACCGGCAATTACATAATCAGATGCCCAAATCGGAACCTGTTCGCCAGTTATAGGATGGACTGCAAAAGCTCCTGTGAATACTCCTGTTTTTTCGCGGACGGTCGACATGCGTTCAATATCACTTATTTTTCTGGTTTGTTCCTGATAGGCTCTGACCTGATCGCGGTACTCATCTGTCGTCAATATTTCGCAGAGTTCACTCTCTGGAGCAACAACAACATAGGTAACTCCCATAAGAGTATCAGCACGGGTTGTAAAAACCGGCAGATCAAGAGC
>JAAYFZ010000441.1 GCA_012727965.1 Clostridiaceae bacterium | reverse complement strand
GCCGGTTTTATATTCTTTGTTAATATTTTGAATTTGCAGCATTTGCTTTTCCTCACAAGGTTGATATTAGTTGGAACAGCTTAGAAGATCGGTGATGCTTGGCACCGTTAGGTTTGATAACTTAATAAGTTAGGTGCCTGGCACCGGCCACTCACTTAGGTTTGACAACTTAATATGTTAGGTGCCTGGCACCGGCCACTCACCGGCCACTTCTATTTTTGATATTTGAAGATTTGTTTCGTATGGATTGTATAGGGCTTTATTCTATAGAATACTTTGTTCCCCTGCCGCTACCCGTTTTCCTCATATACCCTTTCACTATTAAGTCCTCCACTAAGTTCAGAACCTTATTCTTACCAAATCCGGTTGCATCTGCAATTTCCGAACTGGCAAGCGCTCCATGTTCTAGTGCTAAATAGACTTTCTTCTGATCAGCAGATAGTTCATCGATATTTGAAACCACCGGCAGTTTAACCTCAATAGAATTACCATACACTCTAAAGATTGGCTTCTTGTTGCTATTTTGATAGGCTTTTTTTATTCTTCTGATTCCCGTCCCAAAACTTTCAATAATATCCAGCCTGAAAAATACATTGCCAATTATTGGATTTCTCATTAAGGATCTTTGCCCCTCAAGGTACTCTTCTTCAGCTATCCCCTCAGTCAGCCCGCCCGGTGAAGTAATAACAATAAATTCATCCTCCATCGATACTTGGATGTATGAGTCTATCATCCATTCTCTATGAACTAATGCATTGGCAATCGCCTCTCTGTAAGCCTTTTCAGGAATTAAGTCTTCCTTAGTCCGATAGGCTCCCTTGATCACCTGATACTGATAATATTCTTTGATCTTTTCTATGCTTTTGTCATAGGCTTCTAAAATAGAGATATTCTTCAGTTGCAGCCTATTTAGAATGACATCTTGATTTCTTCCAAATTTCACGATATCCATAATTTTGAAGTCATTTTTATCAGATAATAACAAACCTGCATTGGTAAGATACCCGTCTCGACTCATCAATTCCAAAGTTTTCAGCACATCATTATCTAAAGAAACAAGTCCAATTGACTCCATCAATTTCTTTTTTAAATAATCAAAGCCAGAATCCTTAATTTCAACAGACAAGGCATCAAAGGTCTTGTTTTGCCCTTGGAGTATCAGCTTCTTAAGTTCTAGTTTATCTACTTCTATAGTTGAGGAGTCATTTCTTTTATAGACTTTTGAATTATAAAAATATGGCTTATCATCCCCCGGATGAACGGTCAGAATTATGGTATTGGAGTCTTCATCAATATCGATTCTATAACTCACCTGTGGGGAAACACTATTGTTTATCTTGTTCTCTATTGAGATTGCTTTGTTTTTTGCATCATCAAGCCCTATATATTCTCCCTGATCAGTAACACCAAATATAATTTTTCCACCATTGTAATTTGAAAATGCGCTAACTGTTTTTAGGAATGTATTGGAAAGTTTCTCTTTATACTCCAAGTTATATGTCTCTCGCATAGCATCCTCCTTCAACTGGTCTAATCATAATAAAAATCAAACGCAAAATCAAACGCAAATTTATGCGTTTGATTTTGCGTTTGATTGATGTGCTATTCGAGAGCAGATGACCTCATGAGAGGTACAGAGGTGATGCCCGCCTGCAACTCGATGGTGCCTGGCACCGCCTAACCGCAAAACACGACCTGTGATTCGAGAGCAGATGACCTCATGAGAGGTACAGAGGTGATGCCCGCCTGCAACTCGATGGTGCCAGGCACCTAAGATATTAAGTTATGCCGATAATTCCAATAGAACTGGCAAAAGCTGTGAGGATGGTCCTTCCCTTCTTTGTCCAAAGATTGTTAAAAGAAAGAGAAATTGAAGAGAAAAAGGACATTGAGACCTTGGCTAATTTCGATTGTTTGGCAGAAACCGGCTCTTTGTCGGTCAGCTCGTATGGATCGGAATCAGCTGTTATTTTGCCGTCGAGCAGCTTGATAGTTCTGGTAGCGTAGCTTCCGGCCAGTTGTTCGTTATGAGTGACCATAATGACAAGACGGTTCGACGCTACTTTTTTGAGCAGCTCCAAAACCTGAACTGATGTCTCAGAATCAAGGGCTCCGGTTGGCTCGTCTGCCAATAATATATCCGGATCATTTACCAGAGCTCTGGCTATGGCGACCCGCTGCATCTGACCTCCGGACATTTGATTAGGCTTCTTATGTCTCTGATCCAGCAGTCCGACTTCCTCCAGAGCACGTTTCGCTTTGTCTCTGCGTTGTTTTCGAGACATTCCGGCAATTGTCAAAGAGAGCTCCACATTTGCCAGTATCGATTGATGCGGGATCAGATTGTAGCTCTGGAAAACAAAGCCGATCGAGTAATTGCGGTATGAATCCCAGTCTCGATCCTTATACTTCTTCGTTGAGGTGCCATTGATTTTTATGTCGCCGCTGTCATATCGATCCAGGCCGCCGATGATGTTCAGCAGCGTAGTTTTGCCTGATCCTGAAGGTCCCAGCACAGCAACAAACTCGCTGTCCCGGAAACCGACGGTCACCTGATCCAATGCCTTTTGCACCAGTTCGCCGGTTTTATATTCTTTGTTAATATTTTGAATTTGCAGCATTTGCTTTTCTCTTCCTTGTAACGTGAATATACCCCCGAAAGTCGGATTATTTGGTCCAACTTTCGGAGGTCACACTAACATCGCTAACTTTCAACTGACGAGGCAAAGGAGCCGTGAGTCCTCTACAGCATGAGTCTATACATGTTCTCCACATCATCCTGATTTGAAGTCACAAAGCCGGCTAAAACTCCATTTCTGCCATCTCCGAAACATGCTGTGTGTGCAAGTTCTTCTATATCCTCTTCTTTGGCATTAATTTCCTCAAAATTCTTTGGCATGCCGATAGAAATCAGGAAGTTTCTCAATGCTTCAATGCCTTGTTTTGCTGTGTTTTCAGGGTTGGCAAAATCCATCTGACATCCCCAGACCCTGCTTGCCACTTGAGCGAATCTGTTTACATCATGTTTAAGAATGTAGGTAAAGACTGCAGGCATTACTACGGCTAACGCTGCCCCGT
>JAAYFZ010000440.1 GCA_012727965.1 Clostridiaceae bacterium | reverse complement strand
GTTTTATCGAAGGTGGAATATACGACCTCGCCCTTGATAGAGCGCTGCATATCTGTAACTTCTTCAGGCCGCTCATCGATCAGCAAAACTATTAGCTTGACCTCAGGATTATTCACACTGATTGCATTTGCGATCTTCTGAAGCAGGATAGTTTTACCAGCCTTCGGCGGAGACACTATCATACCACGTTGACCTTTGCCTATTGGGGCAGCTAGATCGATAATTCTGGTGGATAATTCATTTCTTGTGGTTTCTAATCTATAACGCTCATCAGGATAAATAGGCGTCAGCCGATCAAATTGCGGCCTGCGGATCATTTTATCCGGAGAAGTACCGTTTACTTCTTTGACATATAGAAGTGCCTGATAGCGATCATTTTCACGCTGAAGCTTGGCAGGTCCAGTTACAAAATCGCCTGTTCTGAGACTAAACCTTCTTATATATTGGGGCGGAACATAAATATCCTTCGTACCTTGCAGATAATTATCCTTGCGCAGGAAACCATAGCCATCTGACATGATCTCAAGCGTACCAGAAACAGGTTCTCCCTGTTCTACTATTGGTCTCTTCTGCTTATTGATCTGTGCTGCGTTTTTCTGACCGCTCTGATTTTGCTGTGCAAATTGCCGCTGATTATTATGATTCTGCTGATCATTTCTCTTATGTTCATGATCCTGCTGAATCTGTCGCTCCGTTTGATCGGCAGTCTTCTGAACAGTGTCAGCTGCTGCAGGCTTCGAATCAATGCCAGCTGAATTTGCCGATGTCAAAGAAACATCGCCAGCATCGCCTTTTCGGTTTCCTTCTGACTGAGATTTTGCTAAATCTTTGCTATTGGTATCAATCTCAACAGCTGCCTTGTTGTCAGCATTATCAGTATCCGCGCTAACGGGGGCAGGTTTGATAGTTTTCTTACGGCCTCTTGTGCTCTTCCTGGGCTGAACATCTTGTTTCTCGTTGTCGGAATCGCCAGCTGCAGCTTTTTCTGATGCTGCTTCTGTTTGAGTTTTTGCATCAACCTCTTTTAGAGAAGCTGGATCAGTCTTCACTCTGGATGTGCTTTTTTTAGTTTCAGTTGTCTTGGTCTTGGCTCTTGATCGTTTCGGTTCAGCTGCCTTGTTTTTTTCAGTTTCAGCTGAAGGAGCAGGATCAGCTTCAGTCTTTTTATCTTCCAGTGTGTTAGTTTTCGGTTTGGCTGCAGTTGTCTTAGCTCCTGCTCGGGCTCTTCTCGTTACAGCACTAGCTTTTTTTGTCTCTGTCTGAGTAGGTTTCACTTCAGACTCAGTCGGTTCTGACTGTTGTTTTGATGTTTTTGCCGCAGGCTCATTTGATTTAGCATTAGTCTCGGCAACTTTCTCTCTTGTCTTAACAGCCTCGATTTTTGCTTCAGCCGTGTCATCTGCAGTCTTCCGGACTCTCACTCTGGGAGTTCTGGTTTTGGCAGGCTCTTCATTCGGGGCGGTCTTGGATTTCTGTTCGGATTCATTTAGGAATTCAATAAGTTTGGCTTTTGTTAGTTTGCGTGCATTGGCTGCTGTCAGTAAACCTGATAGTTCTGCAAGCACAACAAGATCAGCCTTGGACTTGCCATTAAGATTGGTGGAAGGCATTCGATCACCTCATATTGCCAGACATCTGGCTTGATAAACAAATTCTTACTTGTTTCTGAAACAATCCTTGAAAATAGATAATTATCTGTCAATGGAAAATAGACAAATTTGATAAGCTGTCACAATTCAAATAGAAATACAGAGAATATCTGAAGAAATAAATTGAATCAAGAATTGACTAAATTATAAATACAGTTGGCCCTTACGTCAAGGAGCATAATAGTATTTTCCCATTTGGTAATATTAGGCAAGAAAAAAACACTGCTAACGATTCGAACCGTTAGCAGTGTAATATAACTCTAATTCAAACTGCAAGAACAATATTTCCGATCAGCTTAAGCATCACTAAGTGCTGCAAACTTGTCCATCATAGCAAGTGCGCGACCAGTACCGATAGCAACACAGGAAACAGCGTCATCCGCCACTACAACATCGATACCTATCTTAGCTGAAAGCATTCTATCCAAACCATAAAGCAGGGCACCGCCGCCAGTCAGAACAATACCACGCTGACTGATATCAGCCATTAGCTCAGGAGGTGTACGTTCCAAAACAGAATGAACTGCCTCAAAAATCTGACTGACCGGCTCTTCAAGTGCTTCAAGCATCTCTGTTGAAGAAACAGAGATTGTTGCCGGAAGACCGGTTATAAGATTACGTCCACGAACTTCCATGGTAAGCTCTTCTTCTCTTGGATAGGCACAGCCGATATTTATTTTTAGTTCTTCAGCAGTACGATCACCGATAAGAATATTGTGTTTGCGTCTGACATGCTTAACGATCGCTTCATCAAAACGGTCTCCAGCAACCTTAAGTGAATAATCTACGACAGGTTGCACGAGAGAAATAACAGCTATGTCTGTTGTTCCGCCGCCGATATCGACTATCATGCTGCCACAGGCTTTTGCAATGTCGATACCTGCTCCGATAGCGGCCGCGATCGGTTCTCTGATCAGGAAGACATCCTTGGCACCAGCATGGCGACAAGCATCCTCGACAGCCTTCTGTTCAACAGGAGTTATCACACTAGGAACACATACAACAATTGTTGGTTTGAAGTATTTGGCTCTAACGCCTTTGCATACTCTGCCGATAAAAGCCTTCAACATTACTTCTGTAACTTTGAAGTCAGAGATGACGCCATCGCGAAGCGGTCTGATCGCATCGACTATACCTGGTGTTCTTCCGAGCATCAAGCTTGCACTCTCACCGACTGCCAGAACCTTGCCGGTTTTTGAATTTATTGCAACAACTGATGGTTCTCTGAGAACCACGCCTTTTCCCTTTACATAAATAAGTACTGATGCTGTTCCCAGATCAATACCAATATCCATTCCTAAACCCATTTACATACCTCTCTTAAAAAGATCCCGGAAGACCTTAAGTCTAATAAAAAAGCGCTCTGCCATCCCATATACAATGAAACTGAGCGGCTTGAGGAAACTATCCTATCAAGTGTTTGTTGCTCACGCCTTACAATGATACAATATGTTGATAATATAATCAATTATTTTCATTGTCAAAAGTCCTTTACTGGAGGTTTGATTCGTGCTTAAACTTTTGGCCTGTATTTTTATGCTTCTGGACCATATCGGCTTCTATTTCGATGCGATGCTGCCGCCATCTATTGTGATGCTTCTGCGAACAGTTGGCAGACTTGCTTTTCCAATTTTTGCCTGGCATGTAGCCAGGGGCTACAGTCGAACCAGAAAGGTGCATATCTATTTCCTGAGGATGGCGGCTTTTGCCATTGTCTCAGAATTCATAATACGTTATGCCAATAGTCTTGCGGGCTATAATCTGCCGGGCACAAATGTACTTGTTACCTTCGCTCTGTCCATAGTACTGCTGGCCGGTTATCAAATGGCCAGGTATTCTTGGCGTGATATGGTGGCTGGACTAAGGCCCGTAACAGCTGCGAATGGAACCGCTCCGATCAAACCAGTGGCGCGGTTCAATGTTCGTGTCAATCTCGGCGGGATCGAACTGGATCCGAGAGTTGGACTGCCTCTTGGCACTTTGATGATGTTTCTGGCGCTGTTGACAGCGATCTGGCTGCAGCCAGACTATGATGTCTATGGCATGCTGACAGTTCTTTTTTTCTATATAGCTATCGACAAACATGATGATGTTGAATGGGAAAAACGCATCTGGCGTTTGCTTATACCTCTAAACCTGCTATACATGATCTATCGCATCATCAATATTCCCGGTATAGCGGCCTGGGCTGTTATACAGCTGTTCTCTTTGCTTGCTATTCCTCTTTGTTTGTTAAAACCAAATGATAAAAAACCGCCGGCATGGGCCAAATACGCTTTTTACCTCTTCTATCCTCTACATATTCTAGCCCTGGCCGGAATTAAGTTTCTGCTGTCATGATTACGATGTCAAGAGCTGAGATTTATGATAGAATAACTCTGTTTATCAATTAGCAGGAAGAGGGATTTTACTATGGCTTATTCAGTAGATATTGACCGCAAATGGCAGAAGAAGTGGGATGAATCCGGACTTCATCATTTCGATGAGAGCAGACAAGACAAAAAACTATATGTTCTGGAGATGTTTTCATATCCCTCCGGTGCAAACCTTCATGTTGGCCACTGGTATAACTATTCGCTTTCAGATTCTTGGGCTCGTTTGAAGAAAATGCAAGGCTATGAAGTGTTCCAGCCGATGGGATTCGACGCTTTCGGACTGCCCGCGGAAAATTATGCTATTAAGACTGGCATCCATCCGCAGGACAGCACTATTAACAATATAAAAACAATGGAGAAACAGCTGCGTGAGATGGGCGGAATGTTCAACTGGGAGCACGAGCTGGCTACTTGTATGCCTGAATACTACCGCTGGAATCAGTGGCTCTTCCTGCAGCTTTATAAAAGAGGCCTTGCATATAGGAAAAACGCTCCTGTCAACTGGTGTCCTGACTGCCAGACTGTTCTAGCCAATGAACAGGTTGTCGAAGGCACTTGTGAACGTTGTCATGCCGATGTCACCAAAAAAAATCTGACACAATGGTTTTTCAAAATAACTGATTATGCTCAAGAGCTGCTCGATTGCCTGACTGAACTTGACTGGCCAGATAAAACAAAAAAAATCCAGACAAACTGGATCGGACGCTCAGAGGGTGCCGAGATAGTATTCGGTGCTGTAAAAAATGGCGAGATCCTGAAGGGTGAGAATAATGAAGCTCTTGCTCTGCCGGTTTTTACAACCC
>JAAYFZ010000439.1 GCA_012727965.1 Clostridiaceae bacterium | reverse complement strand
TTTTTATCGATCGCCGGATCGAGGGACTCGACAGCAATTTCCTCAGCTTCAATTATTATGAAACGATCAGTTATCTGCTCGATCATCTCTATATGAAAGGTCATCGCCGGATCAGTCTGGTCACAGGCCCGGCCAGCTTCAGCTCTGAAACAGAATGTATCCGGGCATATAACGATTTCCATGAGAAAAAGAGTCTGAATATTGAAGAAGAACTGATTCACAGCATCCGCAATACCAAGGAAGATGCCTTCCGGCTGGGCGCCGCCTACTTGCAGCATCAGAAACCGACTGCACTGATCTCAACTTCGCAGACAATACTGAGCGGACTGCGGCAAGCGGCCGAGCTGACTGGCCTGATCCAGGACAATGAACTGGAGCTGATCTCCTTTGGCCAGGATATCTGGAGCACCAGGCATACCGCATCCAGCATCAGCAGCACAATGCGACCGGCTCATCAGCTGGGCAGAAGAGCAGCCAGGTTGTTGACTGAAAATCTATCATCGCCTCTGCTATTTGAAAAGAAGCAGCTGATCCTAAATGATAAGATCAATAGCCGCGAAATTGCTTTTGCCAATCATAAAATCGGCGAAGCATCGGATAAGCCTCTGCGCTTGCTTCTTCTAGATTCACCGAATGCCCGTGCGGTCATCAAGCTACAGCCTAATTTTACTGATAAAACCGGCATCCGTCTGGAGCCTGAGCTTTGTGATCATCTAACATTGCTCGAGCAGATCATGCAGGACCAAAAAGAGAAGAAATACGATATCTATATGTATGATAACCCCTGGCTTGATCTTCTGGTCAGAGAAGATTGTCTTCAGAATCTAACTGAATTTGTCTTCACGAACAAAATGAATCAGCAGCTCTTCCTGTTTGATCTGCTGGAAAGAGTTGGCAGTGTTCGTTCCAGCTATTTTGGTGTACCTTTTCTCTATGGGCCGCAGCTGCTGCTCTATCGTCAGGATCTGTTCGCTGATCCGCAGCTGCAGCAGCAATTTGAGAAGCAATATCTTGCTAAACTGGCACCGCCGAAAACCTGGTCGGAATTCAATGCGATCGCAGCGTTCTTCACACGCAGTGTTAATCCCGCATCGCCCGTTGAATTTGGAACATCAATAGCGGCTGGTGGTCAGGCCACATTTATTCCGGAGCTGATGCCGAGACTCTGGGCTTATGGAGCCGATATCTTCGACCGCAGCAAGCAGGTCACAGTCGATACTCCGGAGTTCCGCAGAGGACTAAGCTCTTTTTGCGAAATTTTCAATAGCTGTGAACCGGCTGTACTTAATTACAATGTCGAACAAACAGTCGCTGATTTTTATAACGGCAAAACAGCTATGTTGGTAGGCTTCGCCTCCTTCATAGCTGATATAAATAATTACGGTCAATCGCAGATCGGCGGCCGTGTTGCTTATGCAAATATTCCTGGTCATAGATCAGTACTCGGCAGCTGGGGGCTCGGTATCGCCAAAAATACCAAATCTTCGGCACAGGCACAGGAATTCCTTAAATGGGCCTGTGATCCTACGATGAGTACATATTTTGCCATCCTCGACGGTCAATCGCCGCTGCAAAATGTTTATTCAAATGACGAGCTGGTCAATCATCATCCCTGGCTGCCGCTTATTTATAAAACATATGACAGTAACCGCAAAAGAAGCTCGATCACGAGCCGGAACGGCCGCCTAATACCGATCACACAGATCGAGCAGGTGCTCTACGAGAAAATCAAAGCTCAGCTTACCGGTCGCAGCAACCTCGAACAGACAGTGAAAACACTGCAGCTGGAGATCGAAAAGCTAAAAAACAACTAAGCTCAGCTTAGCTACTGTGACCAGATATCAGCTGATTCAAGGTTTGAAGCATCAATTGCTTCCTCTTGTGGATACAATTCACGCATAGTTTTCTCACCAGCTGTGCTTTTAATAACATATTCGATGAAAAGATCGCCAAGACGCGGCTCACTTTCAACTGTGCAATTCATCTTACCAGACTCAATTAACTCGATTGCTTCCAGGGTGGCATCGACTCCAATAACAATAATATCTTGGCCTGCTGTCAATCCAGCAGCTTCGATTGCGGTAACGGCACCGATCGCCATAGAATCATTGCAGGCATAAATCACATCGACTGATTCGCCCTGTGACAATAATTCGGCCACAGCAGTCTGAGCATACTCATTGTAGTATTCTCCATTAAGTAATTCATTGATAACAAAACTATTATCTGCAGCCAGCGTATCGGCAAATCCCTGATATCTTTTATCAGACTGAACAAAACCTCTATCAAATCCACCATGAAGAACAGCAACACTTGTTGATTTTGGTTCAGAAGTCAATCCGATTTCAACTTTTTTGGCAATAAGCCACTGAGCAGCCAATTCACCCTGATGATAAAAATCAGAAGCAATAATAGCATCATATAGGCTCTCTTCCGACACAGGACGATCAAACATGATAACAGTGATACCTGCTTGTTCAGCTTCAGTCAGCACCTCATTATATTCTTCAATGCTGATAGGCAATACCCCGATCACATCATATTCTTCGCTTATCATTTTTCTGATATCATCACAAGCAGTGGTGATGCTGCTGCCGGCATCGAAGACATTCAGTTCAATTTGATATTGTTCAGCAGCCTCAATAATACTTATTCGCAGGTCCTCATACCAGGGGCCGACACCAGAAGCCATCGAATAGCCGATCTTAAGTTTATCCTCAACAACTGACGACTCATTTTCTGAAGAAATATCATCATCAATAGTGGTATCAATAGATTTTGTTGTGGCTGCATTTTCATTGTTGTCTACTTCCGCCGCCGGTTCTAATTGTGCCTGATAGCCGCAGCCGACCTGTACAGCAATAAAAACAAGAATAAATGTCAGACATAGTAGTTTTCTAAGATAGCTCCCCATAACTAATAATCTCCTGCTTATATGCTTAGCATGCTGATAATTACAAGATTATTTTATGGATATCTCGCGATGAATGCCATATGATGATCTAACTTCGATAATTAAATCTACTCTATTCAAAAAATACTAACCTTTTTATCACAAGACAACAAAAAAGCACCCTGGCAAAAGCCTGGATGCTAGATTGGCTCCTCAAGTTGGACTCGAACCAACGACCCTGCGGTTAACAGCCGCATGCTCTACCAACTGAGCTATTGAGGAATATGAATCCGGCGGAGACCTATCTTCCCGGGCCGTTACCAGCCAAGTATTGTCGGCACAAAAGAGCTTAACTGCTGTGTTCGGGATGGGAACAGGTGTGACCTCTTCGTTATATCCACCGGAAGTGGT
>JAAYFZ010000438.1 GCA_012727965.1 Clostridiaceae bacterium | reverse complement strand
GCCGGGTTAAGGCTGTCATCTCGAAGCTGTTTCACTTCTCTGACATCATAATTATATTGGGCGAGCAAGGATGACATCTCTGAAATATCTTTCAAGCTTAATTCACCATGACCGCTCAAAACCTGTACAGAGGCCAGATCATCAGATGTCACATATACAATTGCTTCTGTTAAGCTTTGCTCATATCGAAGGCCGTCTACATAAAACTGTCCACTGGGCATATCATAGGCCTGGACAATATAATCAGTGACATTTAAGACGCGCGTACGGTCTTTGGCTTTACCATAAATAATTAAACAGTCAGTACTGACAGCAGCATCATCCAGACTGGTACTGATCTGATGAACCAGCGCTGGGTTTTCCAAAAGATTTTCAATAGAAAATGTGAAATGTTTACTGGTAGCAGCGTATCTTTCAAGCAATCCCAAGAGCGCTGTGTCTTCCTGTCCTGGTGTAAATAGAGCATATACATGAACATCATCTTGGAGACTGGATAAAACTTGGTCTGTTTCAATACTTTTACTTGTAATAGCATTGAAAGAATTATCAATCTTAAGGGCATACTTTTGCTCTAAAGCATCAAAACCTGTGATGATTACTCCGGATAAAATGATCGCTGCCAATAAAGAAAGCAGTGAAAAAAAGCCTAACTTTCTTCGTCCCGAAATTAAAGAGGAAGTAAACTCAAATTTCATGATACTTCACTCCACCTTCTAGACGAGATGATTTGAATCGAAGCATACAAACAGACAATACAGAAAATGAAATAATATACAATGTTGGCGATGCTTAATTGTCCGCTCAGGAAAGGAACCAAGCGCTCATACAGGTTAAAGTATCTGTTAAACTCCTTGATTAAAAACACTGAAGAACCGGAACTTGCTATGCTTGCCAGCCATAAAAACATGTTAGCTCCAAAAGTCGAGATTGCAGCAGTCATTGGGTTTTTACAAAGACTTGAAATCATTAAATCAAATGCTATGAATGCGCAGCCTTGCAGCATAAAACCGAGATAAACAGTCGATAATTCTGACAAATGAATCCGACTTTGAAAAGATATCAGTATGGGATACAAAAAACTCATTAGAATACTCAATAATAAAACTGCAGCTGCTGCAAAATATTTTCCCAGGATAATATCAGCCATTGTTACAGGCGAAGTCAATAACAGCTGATCTGTCATGCTTTTTCGTTCGCCCGCAATCAACTTCATAACCAAAACGGGTGTTAACAGCATCCAGACATAGCTCATCATTGAAAAAAAGGACGACATATCAGAAGAGAGGCTGTTAAGGTTATTTAAGAAGAATATTAGACTGCTTAAAGACAAGAACACAAACATATAGATATATCCTGTTGCAGTTAAAAAATAACTATTCAATTCGCGTCTTAAAATAGCTTTCATTAATTAAACCTTATCCTGGCGATCCAGTGCCGTAATGTTCATGAATATGTCCTCCAAACTGTCATAAACGGGCCTCAATTCAAGGATCGGAGCTCCAATTGCTGATAAAAACTGAAACAATTCTTTTTCAAAACAAAGCTCAGACTGAGTATAAATAGTTGCTTCAATTACCTCTTGGCGGAGTATAGGTTTTACTTTGATGACACTTGGCAAGTTTCTAAGTCCGGGTAAAATATTACCTGCTTCGCCGGAAATTCTAACAAAAAATTGCTTATGTTTTGACGCATTATCATTGAGATGATCATAGGCTATCTCACCATGATGCAGAATAACGATTCGCTCACAGATAGAGTCCACCTCACTTAATATGTGTGAAGAGAGGATAATGGTGTGACTCTTGGAAAGAGACTGGACAATACCTCGAAACTCAATCATTTGGCCTGGGTCGAATCCAGAGCTGGGTTCATCTAGCAGCAGGACATCGGGGCTGCCACAAAGTGCTTGCGCCAGGCCAGTACGCTGCTGATATCCTTTGCTCAAGTGACCAATAATTCTATTTTCTACAGGCTTTAAGCCCGTCATGATGAGAAGCTCTTCAATATGTTCGGATCGATCTTGATGTATCACACCTTTAAGTTTGGAGCAAAATATCAGATATTCATGTACGGACATTTCACTATACAAAGGAGGATGTTCTGGCAGAAAGCCCAATTGCGATTTGGCTTTAACAGGGTTTTCCAGCATACTGATAGAATTAATGCTGATATTACCTTTAGTTGCAAGAGTATAACCAGACAAGATGTTAAGCAGAGTGGTTTTACCTGC
>JAAYFZ010000437.1 GCA_012727965.1 Clostridiaceae bacterium | reverse complement strand
GTATTGTAGTAGCGCCATTTGAGGTTGCAGATCACAATGAACGCAGAAATATCTGTCTTGCACAGGATATTTCCAAGAGGCGGGAGATCGAAAGTGCTCTGATTGAGAGCGAACGCAGCAAATCTGTGCTTCTATCTCATCTTCCAGGACTTGCTTATAGATGTCTTTATGATGAAGACTGGACGATGCAATACGTATCTGAAGGCTGCCGTGAACTTACAGGCTATGAGCCGGCAAGTCTCCTCAATAACCGTGACTTAAGCTTCAATGATATGATTATGCCTGAATACAGGCATCTGCTAAGAATTGAATGGGAGAAGGATCTGGCTGACAGGAGTCCATTCCACTATGAGTATGAAATCATAACCGCCGAGGGTGACCGTAAGTGGGTTCTGGAGCTAGGCGAGGGAATATTCAACAGCAGCGGTGAGGTTGAAGCTCTCGAAGGCATAGTGCTTGATATTTCTGAGCGAAAAGCCATGGAAATTGATCTCCGCTATATTAGTGAGCACGATGTTCTGACCGGCTTGAATAATCGCAGATATCTTGAGAATTTACTTAAGAATGACTTAGAAAAACCTGCTAATGAGACAAGCGCTCTTGTGGGTATAAATCTCAGTGCTATACATCTGCTCAACCTATCCTATGGTTTTCAGTACACACAAAATCTTATCCGTAAGGTTGTAAGATTTCTGCGTCCGCATTGTGACAGCAGACATATGTTGTTTAGTACATATGAGAATCAGTTGGCGTACTATATTAAGGGATATAAGAATGTAGCAGAACTGAAGTCATTCTGTGCTACTATCGCGCAGATACTTAATTCATTGCTGGCAGTTGAGAGAGTTGGCGCCGGGATCGGTGTTGTAGAGATTAATGATTCTTATGAAGACGATGTCGAGCTTCTGCTTAAACGGCTGCAGATCGTATCTGAATTTGATATGGATCTGCACGATGTCGACTACAAGATTCAGTTTTATGATACAGCGATGGAAGAGAAGATTTTACGTGAAGAGGAAATAAAACATGCTCTTACCAGAATAGCCGGAGGCCTGGATGAAGAATACTTCTATCTGCAATTTCAGCCTCTGCTTGATCTCGAATCAGACAGCATCTGCGGTTTCGAGTCTTTGGCCAGAATGAAGAACGAGAGGTTTGGTCAAATATCACCTGTAGAGTTTATTCCGATAGCAGAAGAGACAAAACTGATCGTACCGCTTGGTGAGATAATTTTTAAAAAAGCCTTCTTGTTTATGCAGGAATTGCAGAAGCGAGGATATGGCGATTTAAAAGTATCAGTCAACGTTTCAGCGATACAGCTATTGAAGAAGGGCTTCGTTGACAATCTTCTGCATCTGATAAATGAAATGGAAATAGATCCATCTGTTGTAGGTATCGAAATTACTGAGTCTGTTTTCTCTTCGCATTATCAAGAAATCAACAGGATTCTTGGTGAGCTAAAACAATATGGAATTATTGTGGCTCTTGATGATTTCGGCACAGGCTATTCATCTCTGGCAAGAGAAAGAGAACTCAATATAAATTGCCTTAAGATAGACAAGTACTTCATAGATAAACTTCTTGAGATCGAAGAGAAGGATGCTATCACTGGCGATATTATTTCGCTGGCACATAAGCTTGGCCATTGTGTAATTGCCGAGGGAATAGAGTACTCAAAGC
>JAAYFZ010000436.1 GCA_012727965.1 Clostridiaceae bacterium | reverse complement strand
GGCTGAGTCAGCTCATTTTTCTAATCGCATATAAACTAGTTCAAGATTATGCCCTGTGTCTTAATAGACGCAGGGCATTTAGTACAGCCAGAAGCGATACGCCAACATCTGCAAACACTGCCTGCCAAATACCGCCGAGACCAAATATAGCCAGACTCATTACAATAATCTTCAATCCAAGTGTCAATGCTACATTCTGGCGAACGATCCTGGCGGTCTTCCTCGACAGACTGACAACCGAGACCAGTTTACGCAAATCATTGCCCATGATCATCATATCTGAGCTCTCCGCAGCGGCATCTGTAGCAAGACCAGCTGCAACACCGATATCGGCCCTGGCAAGTACAGGAGCATCATTGATTCCGTCACCAACAAACATTGTCAAGACATGTTCATTCTGGTTATTGGGATTCATCAACTCTTCCAGCTTCTCGACCTTCTGCTGCGGCAGCAATGATGCATGGTATGAATCCAGGCCAAGCTGCTCCGCTATTGAAGCTGCTGCCTCAGGTCTATCTCCGGTAAGTATAGATAGCTTGTTGATGCCAAGAGCACGGAGACCGGAAATTGCTTCTGCTGCCTCAGGACGGGCACTGTCTGCCAAGCAGATTTTCCCGATAACTTCATGGTTCTTGAGCAGCCAGACATGCTGCCCGGAATCTGATGCTGACATATTGCCATCTGGTTTTGCACTTATTTCTGCAATCATTCTGTCATTTCCAAGCCTGAAGATATCTTCTGAAATTACTGCCTGAACACCGAAGCCCGGGCGTTCTTTGTATTCACTTATTTGCGAAGCATCCAAATTGATCGTGCCAGTGGTCTGCCTATTTTCCAATTCTACCTGAGCATTGCGGATCGAAACAGCTATTGGATGATCGGAATGTCCCTCCAGCATCGAAGCTGCCTGAAGTATTTCTTCCTTTTTCCAGCCTTGCGCCGGTATTACTTCTGTGACCGTAAATTTGCCTTCTGTAAGAGTTCCGGTTTTATCGAATACGATCTGTTCAATGCCTGATAGTCTGTCGAGATACTGTGCACCCTTGATCAGAACGCCAGCAGAGGAGGCTGCTCCAAGCCCGGCAAAATAGCTCATAGGTACTGAGAGAACAAGCGCACATGGACATGATATTACAAGAAGGATCATTGCACGATAAATCCAATCAGAAAAGGGTTGACCAAGTATCAAAGGCGGTACAAAAGCTATTAGTGCTGCCAGGATTGTCATTGCAGGTGTATACCAGGCCGCGAAACGGCTGATAAACAGCTCTGCCTTCGATTTGCGTGCCGTTGCTTGCTCGACCAGCTCCATGATCCTGGCGGCTGAAGATTGATCGTAAGGCTTCATGACCTCCATGATCAATAAGCCGGCGCCATTGACACTGCCAGCGAGTATGTCGCTATCTGGTCCTACGGCTTGCGGCAAGCTCTCACCTGTGAGCACAGATGTATCTAGTTCAGAATCTCCCTGAATAATCCTTCCATCGAGGGGAACCCTCTCGCCGGCTTTGATCAGTAGTCTGTCACCTGGTCTGGCGGCTTCGGGAGCTATACGCTCGTATTCATGCAGGCTTCCCGGCTTGAGCAGATTGGCATGATCAGGTCTAAGACTTGTCAGCGCCTTGATCGATGCTCTCGAACGATTGACAGCAATATCCTGGAAAATTTCACCAAGCTGATAGAACAGCATAACAGCAACGGCCTCCGGATATTCTCTGATTGCCAGCGCACCAATTGTCGCTATGG
>JAAYFZ010000435.1 GCA_012727965.1 Clostridiaceae bacterium | reverse complement strand
TCGCTTTTATCACTGGAGGCGATCCGGACATTGAAACAACAGGAAAGCTAATTGAAACAATAGCCGATGCCGGCGCTGATCTGATCGAAATAGGCATACCTTTTTCAGATCCGATCGCAGAAGGCCCTATTATTCAGGCTGCTGACGAAAGAGCACTGTCTGCTGGTTGTACGACTGATAAACTATTTGACATGGTCGCAGACTTAAGTGAACGCGTCAGTGTACCGCTGCTCTTCATGACCTATATTAATCCGATATATACATATGGCAAAGAACGATTCCTGAGGCGTTGTGCTGAAACTGGAATCGCTGGAATTATAGTTCCGGATATGCCCTTTGAAGAGAAGGATGAGCTTATTACAGAATGTAAGGAACATGGTATTGAGCTGGTCTCTTTGATCTCACCAACCTCGGATGAAAGAATCTATGCTATAGCACGTGAAGCTGAAGGTTTCATATATTGCGTTTCTTCACTTGGCGTAACAGGTGTTCGCGGAGGATTTACAGCTGATATTGGCGGAATGATCGACAAGGTCCGTTCCGTAACCGATATTCCCTGCGCTGTTGGCTTCGGTGTTTCAACACCTGATCAAGCTGCAGCCATGTCCCAGCTTGCAGATGGTGTGATCGTTGGAAGTGCCATTGTTAGAATAATTGCAAAATATGGACGGGATGCCGTGAAGCCGGTATATGATTTTATAAGCAGTATGCGTCAGGCTGTTGATCAAGCTTCAGCGAAATAATCAGAGCTTGCGCCATGTTTTTGGAGACAATAGTACAAGGACTGGATAAATTTCCAGACGTCCTGCAACCATTGCAAGTGATAAGACCATTTTGGTCCAGTTGGAAAAATCAGAGTAGTTTGAGGTCGGTCCGACCGCATCCATACCAGGTCCGATATTGTTGAATGTTGCAGCTACAGCACTGAAGGCTGTGATGAAGGTCGGCGAATCGAAACTGACAGTCAGCAGACAAAAAGCAAAAAATATAATATATGTCATAAAATAGACAGAGACACTTTGCTGCAAACTGCTGCTAAGTGGCTTGTTTTCAAAAGTCACAACTATGCGCCTGTTTGGGCTGATAGCATGACGGATATCCTGAAAAACTGTTTTTACTATTATAGCGATTCTCGATACTTTGATACCGCCGCCGGTTGAACCCGCCATACTGCCGCAGAACATTAGAAAAAGCAAAATTACATGCGCGGACATCGGCCAGTTTGCGAAGTCCACTGTAACGTAACCCGTCGTGCTGATCAGCGAAGATACTGTGAAGAAAACATCACGAAACGCAGTAGCAATATTTTCATAGGAAGGCAGTACGATTAAGCTGATCATAATAACGGCAGCCGCAACTATCGAAAAGAACCAACGTAGCTCTTCGTTTTTTAACGCTGTTTTTACCTGCCGCAGCATAATCAGATAGTAAAGATAGAAATTTACGCCAAATAAGAGCATAGCTATGCCGAGAATTATCTCGAGAGCAGGTTTGCCATAGTGTGCTATGGAAGCATTGTAAATGCTGAAGCCGCCTGTCCCGGCTGCTCCAAAAGCATGAATGAATGAATCGTAGACCGGCATTCCAAATACGATCAAAACCAGAATGAGCACACCAGTCATCACCAGATATATCTTATAGAGTATGCGTGCCGTCTGGCTCACTCTGGCCATCAACTTGCCAAAGGTAGGTCCCGGAACCTCTGCGCGCATGATATGTACTGCCTCTGATTCAACCTTCGGCAGGATCGCCAAGGCAAAAACCAAAACGCCCATACCACCTATTAGATGAGTGAGACTGCGCCAGAAAAGCATAGATCTTGACAGCACCTCAACATCGTTTAGGATACTAGCCCCGGTAGTGGTAAAACCGCTGACTGTTTCGAAGAATGCGTCTACAGGACTTGCAATTGAACCACTGATTAGAAAAGGCATGGCGCCGAATAATGACAGTAGAAACCAGGTCAGAGTGACCATCATGAAGCCTTCGCGGGCATAGAAATCTGAAACCTTTGGCCTGCGAAAGCTCATCAGCGCGCCGATCGCAAATACTACTACTATCGTGATGAGAAAAGCGCCAATGTCCGCGATCCCTTCCTGATATATGATGGCTATCAGTAAAGGTGCGCAGAGAAGCGCCGCTTCGATCAGAAGCGTTCTGCCAAGAATGAATCTAACTATTGAATAGTTCATATAGTTTTGTCCTCATCAATCGCCAAGCAGAATATCGTCGATATCGCTGATGTTCTCTTGCGTAGTGACTACAGCGACACGGTCGTCAGGCATGATAAGGTCGCGGCCGCCCGGGAAAATCAACTTACCCTTTCGAACGATGAAGGCAATCAGAAGACCGGACTTAAGTTTAATATCCATCAAAGGAATTCGAACGGCCTTACTGTCATAGGTAACGTGAAACAGCAGCGTCTCGACTCGGTTGTCAACTAAGCGATACAATGCTTCAACGTTTGATGCCTGTGAATTTTCCATTGCCCTGACAAATCTGATGATATTGTCAGCAACTAAACGCCTCGGCGTAATGACAGAACCGAGATTAGTGCAGTCTATTACTTTCAACAGATCCGTTCTATTTACTTTTGTGATTATTTTCGGAACTCCCT
>JAAYFZ010000434.1 GCA_012727965.1 Clostridiaceae bacterium | reverse complement strand
GGGGATGTATCTTTTGGAAAATACTTTTCGACTTGATCGCCTTTGAAGACGATTTGTTTCTGTTGTGGTTTAGGCTCACTGAGAATCGCGTTAATTGCGGATCTGTCGAGATTGCCTTCTTGACTTAGTTTCTTCATGCGGTCAGCTTGTGCCAATGAAGGTGAGCAGGCATAGATATTCATCACATCAATTAGATCAGCTTGTAATTCCGGACTGATATAAGAAATAGCCACTGCCGGGTTAAAAGCTAGTTTGCCTTGATCGACATAGTCGAGAAGCTCTGGAATCAGATATGTCAAGTGTATGTATCTTGATACCTGCTTATAATTCTCACCAGCTTCATCTGCTACAACTTCTCTTGCTGACTTGTTCAACTTTGGGACAAGTTGTCCCGAAGTTAAATCTGTTCTTTTGCCCTGTTTCTTGATTGCTTCCAGTTTCATCTTATAGGCAAAAGCCTTCTCGCTTGGGAATAGCTGCTCTCGTTGTCTGAGATTGCTGTCGATCATAGCGACAATGGCGGTTTCATCATCCATCTGCCTAATAATTGCAGGCATCTCTTCCAGCCCAGCCTGCCTGGCAGCCTCTACCCTATTGTGACCTGAGATGATTTCATATGATTTATTATCTTTGGTTGGACGAACAAGTATAGGCGTTAGAATGCCGTTTACTCTTACACTGGCCACCATCTCCTGCATCCTCTCATCCTGATAAAGCTTAAATGGGTGTTGCGGAAAAGGTATCAGTTTGTCGAGCGTGACTTTTGCCGGTGTACCATCATCAAAGGTATCTGCAGCGGTAGGACTGAATAGATCATCGTAGCTGGATATCTTTATTTTCTTTACGCTGTCGCTCATTTTTTGTAACCTCCCTGATTAGTGCGTCAAATGCTTGAGCTGTCTTGCCGTTGGGATCATGCTCAAATATGCTCTTGCCCTCTGCTCCAGCCTCGATCGCTCTGACTGACATCGGGATTTCTGTTTGGAAAACCTTGAGATTAGAGCCAAAATGCTCTCTGATCAGTTGTATGATGTCACGTGTGAAGTTCGATCTTCGGTCGAGCATATTAAGTACGATACCTTCGATGTTAAGGTCAGGATTTAGCTGCTTTTTCACTTTACTGACTGTGCGCAACAGGAGTTCGAGTCCTTTGACACTCAGAAAATGAGCTTGTATCGGGATGATCACTCTGTCAGCGGCTGTGAGCGCGTTAATGGTCAGCATTCCCAGCGATGGCATGCAGTCGATCAAAATCGTGTCGTAGCTGCTTCTAACCTTATCAATATAGGTTTTTAGAATACGTTCACGATTCATCACATGCACCAGCGAGTTTTCGATTCCGCTCAGCTGGATGTTAGATGGCAGAAGCGCTAAGCCTCCGCTCTTATCAATGATTCCAGACATCGGATCGAATTCTTCATCTTCAATGATTTTTCTCATCACGTCTGATACGGTAAAAGGCAATTCATCCGGCATTTGGCAGCCCATGCTTTGTGTGAGATTAGCCTGGACATCAAAGTCGATGAGCAGAACCTTTTTGCCTTGTTTAGCAAGGCCAGCTCCTAGATTTTGGCAGATAGTCGTTTTACCGACGCCGCCTTTTTGATTACTGATTGCCCTGACAATACACTCTGGCAATTATCTTCCTCCTTCCTTTTTGGCATACAAAACAAACGCATCACTACTGCGTATTTTGATGGTTGTTTTGATCTGTTGATTTGGAATTTCTGAGGTCCGACGGATTAATACCGCATTCATGCGCCAGATACTTGTTGTTGATCAAGCTATATCTCAAAAAGAGTAAAGCTATTGTGTTAATATCTGGCGCATTTTCCGGCGTTAAGCCATAAAATCATTATCAATACCGTATTTGCAGCACGCACCCCCGGCATGGGAGCATTACAGGAGACCGTGACCAACGGTCATCACGGGCATCACCACGGGTCTCTACTGCTTCCAACCCGAGCTTCAGCGCCACCCCTCATATGT
>JAAYFZ010000433.1 GCA_012727965.1 Clostridiaceae bacterium | reverse complement strand
CCTACTGGCCAACCACTTAATTGACCTTATATCCTGCTCCTTGAAATCGATACTCTTGTATGGCTTAACAAGCCGTGATAATTGATCAAGCTCGTCGAATCCAATTCGTTAAATTTTGTTTCAAAAGAGTAACAGCAGTTTCCGATAAATAACAACAGCAGCAGTAGAATTTATTCAGCAAGTTGCTTTTATCCAGCTAAACTATGTCAGTAATATTTGGGCTATAAAATAATTCTACGAGGAATTACGAATATGAAGACTTTTACAGATTATCTGAATACAATTGAAGACCCTGACAAAAGACTACGCATGCAGGAGCTATTGGCTCATATAAAGGCCAAGTTCCCGCAACTCAAGGAAGAGATCAAATGGCATCAGCCGATGTTCAGCGATCATGGGACTTTCATCATCGGTTTAAGCATGGCAAAGAATCATATTTCAGTAGCCCCTGAGTCAAATATCATTCCGAATTTTATTACTGATATAGAAGAGTCAGGTTACTCCCATACTCAAGGCTTATTCCGCGTTAAGTGGACTGATGCTGTGAACTATGATCTTCTGGATAAAATGATTGCATTTACAATAGATGCTAAAAAGGGTGTGACAAAATTCTGGGGCTGATATAATTCAGATAGCGCCAGTTAAGTTCGATATTTTTGCTTCAGACATCATGCTAATTTAGCTAACTTCCTCTTACAATAGAGTCAAAATATAACCTGCGGCCACAAGCTGCAAAACAAGTGCCAAAGGGACAAGCAGCTGAAATTTAAGATGCTTCGTCTTATGGCGAATCAAATACATGCCACAGATTGCGCCAACACCACCGCCGGCAAAAGCCATCATAATTAAGGTTGCCTCCGGGATACGCCACTGACGCTTGATTGATCGCCTTTTGTCAGAGTAGTATGTTAGGAAAACAGCTAAATTCCAAATAACAAGGGCACCGATTATTATAGCCGCAATAAGCTGTTCCGTTGCCATTGATTGTTCCATCATAGCTCCTTAATTTGCGAAAAAAGTATGCTTGGTTTTCCATTGTCTAAGTTTAATGTTAACCCAAAACCCATATATACCAATCGTTATTATTGTCAGCAGCATCCATTTGATCCAATTGCCGAACAACTGCATGGCTGTTCCATCGAAATAGAGCCGTTGTCCGTTAATTACTGTATGTTTAGCTTCCCAGCGATAGATCATACAAAAAGCCCAAGGATAGCAGATACCTAATGTCACTAGTGTAACCAGGCCGCCAAGCAACTGCCAACCGATCAGCTGAAACAGACCACCATCGAAATATGAATTGTTTGTAAGATTGCTCATTTTGTTATCTCCTCGTATGTCAATATTATTTTGTTCCGTCGAAGCAATACTATCACATCCATAGAATCGGCACCACTGCAGCTGGCTCCATATTAAGGTCTTTTTTCCGCATACTAATATTGTTTCAAAATTACTTGTGATATTCTGATACTTGCGCAGTCTTATGTGTAGAGGCAGGTGATGGAATGAAAAGCTTCGAAGAAATCTATAAACAACATTATGAATATGTATATAAATACCTTCGAGGATTAACCGCAAATGAACATTTGGCAGAAGATCTGGCATCAGAAACATTTTTGCGTGCAATGAAATCACTAAACAAATTTAGAGGTGATTGTGAACTAAGAGTGTGGTTATGTCAAATTGGCAAAAATTGCTATTTGTCATATGTTAAGCAGCAGAACAGATTCACAGATGATGAGATCAGCGAAGAAATTGTCGCCAATGAATCCAGCATTGAGATATTATTGGCTGACAAAGAAGCTGCTCTCAATGTGCACAGAGCTCTACACAAGCTAAAAGAGCCATATAGGGAAATATTTTCTCTAAGAGTATTCGGCGAATTGTCGTTTCGAGAAATAGGTGAACTGTTTCAGAAGTCTGACCACTGGGCATGCGTATCCTATCATAGGGCCAAGGAAATGATAAGGAAAAATCTAATCACAAGAGGTGAAGAACATGAAAATAAACTGTGATGTAATTAATGATTTGTTACCACTATACGCAGAAAGCATGATTAGCGAAAGCAGCAAAGAGCTTGTAGAAGAACATGTTTCTGACTGCCCATCCTGCCAACTAAAACTTAGGCAGCTACAAGAACCTGACCTCAAAATCATCCATAATCTCGATGAAGCCAGAAGCTTCAAAAAATCATTCCGTAAACACACTGCTTCGATTGCCGCGACATCAGTATTCGTAACTGTAGCGCTCATTATATGGCTATGGGGCATTTTCTTCCTGCAGCCAGGTGATGAAATGGGCTACAGCTTGCTGAACTTCTATTTTTTTCTTCCCCTAACAGCGCTTGTCTGCTCAATCATAATCGGCAAAAGACAGTCCCGAGTTAAATGGTTCATTCCATTGCTATTTGGCGTCATCGGTGGCTTGCTGCCGTATGCAGTCTTCCATTCATTTGATATGATTTTCCTGCTCTTCGCATTTGTTCCATCGGTTTTTGGGCTTGTGGCAGGTATTTTAATTCGAAAAATCAAAAGGTGAATCGGTTAGGAAATATAGCTATTTAGGCCTTGTCTTATTGTGGTTTGGAAGTTTTGTATAATCTATTTCGAGAAATGTTGATAATCCTTCTCATAATTCCAGTCACCACCCCATGACCAGCCTCGTTCAGTAAACAGCTGATAGCATAGATCATTGTGATCAATTTTTCCAACGAAATCCTTGCTGCGATCAGCATAAGGTATTCCGTTTTGTGGTGATATGTAATCACCATAAACATAGGGATTCAGCATAGGATTTATATCAATGGCTGCACCGTAGCCATGACGTGATAGTCTCTGTGTCCCTTCCACAAATCGATAATTAAATGCGGATGTGTTATTTGCTTCCATGGATATCGTATCATTCGCACTTCCACCGTATTCATCGATAAGAAGAACAGATGTCATCGGATATTTCGCCAGGTAGAGTTGGTAGAATATCTCCATTACTTCGTTAGCAAAAGCAGCATTAACTATTAGCTCCCCTTGTTTCACATTGCCTTCGAAATCATAATGCAGCAACCTTATATAGCGAAGGTCATCATATTTTATTACACTACCACTATCATCTGACGGATAGCTAAAACCGGTTATGCGCTGCTTCAGTGTATCATCCAGGCTTATCCAGTAAAAATCCTGGTTAAGCGAATTACTGTCCGCAACCGCATTCTGGGCTACTGGTGTCGGCGCCGCAGTCGGTTCAGGAGCAATCGTTGGAGTTGGTAATGGTGTGGGGGCAGGTGACGGTGATGGTGTTGGCGCTGTCGATGGAGTTGGTGTAGGTGCAAGTGATGGAGTTTGTGTGGGGATAGTCGTAGGGCTCGGCTTTTGCCAGGATGGGGCCGGTGTTATTG
>JAAYFZ010000432.1 GCA_012727965.1 Clostridiaceae bacterium | reverse complement strand
CGAGATGAAAATATTGGCTGCCTGCAGACCCGCTAAGTTGAAGGTCTTGCTGGGCGCTGTACAGAGTATAGTCATATCAGCTAAATCGGTTGATAATGAAGAAAAAATCGTATGTTTATAACCAGGGTAGATGAAGTCGGCATGAATCTCGTCAGAAACGATAAGCACCTTATGACGTTTGCATATTTCTCCAAGCTTGATGAGCTCATTTTCGCTCCAGACTCGGCCAACAGGGTTATGCGGACTGCAGAAAATGAACATCTTGACATCCTCGGAGATGATCTTCTGTTCGAAGTCTTCGAAGTCGATAGCGTAATCATTAGCGGATATCGTGTCAGTGCTGTCCTGTATAGCTTCACCATTGTTGATTGTCTCTATACCATTTCGATCACTGAGTCGATACAGACTATTGACCACCAAACGGCGATCGTTGGCTTTTACCACACTGGCAAAAGGATAGTACACTGGCTGCTGAATTATTATAGCTTCGCCAGGCTTGGTTAAGGCCCGCACTGCTGTGGCGATGGCATTGACTATTCCGGGGGTTTTGATAAGCCATCTATCTTCGAAATCCCAGCCAAAGCGGCTGGAGAACCACTTATGTAGTACATCAACATAGTCCTGCTTGTGCTCGCTGTAGCCGAATATGCCGTGATTGATTGTTTGATGCAGAACTTCCAATACCTCTGCAGGCGCCTGAAAATCCATATCCGCAACCCAGAGGGGCAGGATATCGGATGGCATGCCAAATTTTTCTGCGAAATCATATTTAATTGAATTAGTATTAGTGCGATCTACTATTTTGTCGAAATTGTACTTCATATAAACTCATTACTCTTTCATTAGTAGCCAGGTCAGAGGCATCAAGTCGCCCTCAAGCTCGTCGATTTCTTCTTGCTGCGCGCGGACATAGCTATCGAATAGTTCAGCAAACTCTGGATGGCGCTGTTTCAGCTCTTCAGCTCTCTGAATGATCAGTTGCTGGTTTTTGGCATTTACCTGCTCGAGATTATTTCCGACAAATGTTTTATGAGCAATGCATTTGACGCCATTTCTGGCAAAAGCATCGAGCCAGTCCTGCCATGTATAGTGTGGGGTGCGCTCCTGATTAGTGGTATAGGCATCGTCGATAATCATGTAGCCGCCTCGCCTGATCGTCTGGCGCAACTTGTGAAGTGTCTGATCGAGGTCGCCGAGTACATTGCCGGCGGCTCCGAGTATAACAAGATCGTAGCCACGTTCGCATTCAACGGACACATTCGCATCCTGCCATTCGAAGCGGCATAACCGGTCGAGGAAACGTTCGGTTGACTTGCGAATCGCGTCGTTGACAAAATCCTGCAAGAAGTCGACGCCTCTTACCGAGCAGCCGAATTTTGATGCAAGATGAATACTAACGGCACCTTTGCCGCAAGCTAAATCCAGAACACGAAACCATGGTCCGAAATCTGTGTTTTCCCGCAGCAGCGCTTCGATATCAGTTGGTGATGAACCAAGTTCGTAAATATCCTGAAGTAAATATGGCAGAAAAGGAATTAAATCAGTACTCTCGGCCGTCAGAGATGCCGCTAATTCGATCTCGCGTTTCTTGATTGTTTCAGCGTCCAAATGAGCGTTCAAAGGTTTGCATTTGTCAGCCATATCTTCATTCATACCCATTTCCGGCACCTCCTATCTTCTACCATTATTATTACTATTATAACAGCCAGTTGGCGAATGGATACATTTTGTAAGAAAATTAAAAACACACCTGCTATCAATGGCAAAAGACGGCAGGTGTGCTGGGATTCATATGATAATGTTAGTAGTATCAGTCATTATTTTTGCTTCGATATCAGCCCTTGATTACAGAGAATACTTCTTCGATATCAGGAAGCTGTGAGATCGGGTAGACTTGTACCCATTGTACTTTGCCTTCCTCATCAATGAGAATATTGGCTCTCTGCGAAATGCCATCCTCTTCGATGAAAATACCATAATCAGCGGCTGTCTTGCCATGTGGCCAGAAGTCGCTGAGCAGGCTGGTCTCACGGATAGATAGGACCGCGGCCCAAACTTTTTTGCTAGCTGCTGGATCAACACTCATACCTAGGGGAACAGTGTTTAGTGCTTCGAAGCGGTCATAATTAGCTTCGAGTGCGCGCATCTGATCTGTACAGACAGAGGTCCAGGCAAGAGGATGCCATGATAATAGGACTTTTTTACCGCGAAAATCTGAGAGACTGACCTCTCCGCCTTGGTTATCTTCTAGCTTAAAATCTGGAGCCTGTGCTCCAACTTTGATTACTT